>CALEVL010000116.1 GCA_937924675.1 uncultured Ignavibacteria bacterium
TCCAGTTTGATTTCGAAAGAAATTTCGAAATTCAAAAACGTTTTGGACAGCAATGGAAAGACTTTCCTCTTGCTAATATCTATTTCATTATATTCATTCTGCTTGCATCTTATACAACTCTTAATATATTTATTGCTATCGTAGTTAATACAATGAGTGAAATTCAGCAAAAAACAAGCAAAGAAGGAGTTGAGAAAATAGAGGATATTATTCAAGATGAGAAGGAAGAGTTAAGAAAAGATATTTTAAGTCAGAAGGAACAAATAATCAGACTGGAAGAAAAATTTTCAAAAAGCTAATTTATTAAAATAAAGAATCACATTATGGAAAATATTGTTCTATTTCCCTTTGCCGATTACTGGTTGTTTTATGTGGGATTTACTGTGTTCGTTTTAGTGATGCTGGCTTTGGATTTAGGTGTATTTCACCGGGAAGCTCACGAAGTAACATTCAAAGAATCATTAACGTGGAGTATAGTTTGGTTTTCCCTCGCGCTTATTTTCAATTTTCTATTCTTCAAATATGCCGGCTGGAAGTTTGAAAGTGACGCACGGCTTCTTGCCATTCCCGGATTCGATGCTGCCGTCGCTGCTAAGCAGGTTGGGCTGGAATTTTTAACCGGCTTTATAGTTGAAAAAACTTTAGCAGTAGATAACATTTTTGTTTTTGTAGTTGTATTTACTTTTTTCGCCATTCCACTTAAATATCAGCACAGAGTATTATTCTTTGGAATTATTGGTGCACTGGTATTCCGTATAATTTTCATAGCGATGGGTTCTATACTTCTTCAGTATCAATGGATCGTAATTTTCTTTGGTGTGTTTCTTATGCTAACCGGTCTTAAGATAATTTTCGCACCGGAAAAGCCAATAGATCCGGAAAAGAATCCGGTTATAAAATTGTTTAGAAAATTCTTTCCGGTTACTCCAACTATTGAAGGACAAAAATTCTTTGTACGAAAAGAGGGCGTTTTATATGCAACTCCATTAATGGTCGCTCTTCTTTTCATCGAAGTATCTGATATAATTTTTGCTGTTGATTCCGTTCCTGCAATTTTTGCAATCACAAAAGAACCATTGATTGTATTTACTTCCAATGTATTTGCAATACTTGGTTTAAGAGCACTCTATTTTATGCTTGCAGGTGTTATTCACAAATTTCGTTACCTGAAGTATGGACTTGGAATTGTACTTGTTTTTGTAGGATTAAAGATGGCATGGTTAAATGAAGCTTTTGGAGGAAAATTTCCTATCACCTGGTCACTGATAATAATTGTATCGATAATCGGTGCCTCTATTTTAGTTTCATTATTTAAGAAAGAAAAATCGGAATAAAATCATGTATCATGCTCTAATGTGTATTTATTTTTAGCCGTCGTTGGTGCTTGCCAGGCTCAGTCGGGTTCCAAAAAGTTTGCTGACTGCATTTGAAATTCTAAAAAAAACAGAACAAACTTTTTGGTCACCAACGACAAAACATACTATTCTTTACTTAGCAAACCCGAAAATCCATACACACATCATTTCACCCCTTCGGGGTTCAAAGTTGTGTTAATGAATTCATTCTATAATCATATCAGCCCTTCGGGCTTTTGCATATTGGCAACAATTCAATGTTTACGCTTTCAACTCATTCAAGCTTTTCCATGTCAGCCGAAGCCCTCACCCCCGGCGTCTTTGCGCCATTACTACATATTCATGCTCGTTCCCAAACTCCTGTCTGGATATGCACTTGCTCAAGAAGCTCCGCTTCAATTCTTACTTGCAATTAGTTTTGTTCCAGATCGTCAATCTCAGGTTCTCCTTTTACACCAGATGTAATGAAGCGCAGAACTGAATCTCCAATACAGAAGCTATTAGACAAGTCCTCTCTTTAAAGGATTTGCGTCAGGAGGGAAGTCCACAGACACCGCAAAAGGAAATGAAACGGAGTTTCATGTGAAAGTACGAACACACACTCCCCCTCCTTGGAGGGGGACGGGGGGTGGGTCTTCAACACAATACAAACATTGAAACAAACACTCCCCCTCCTTGGAGGAGGCTGTCTCAAAACCTGTCGTCCCCGCCCGCCTGCAGAGAATGTACTTGAATTGTCATCTGCGGGCAGGAGTGTTTCTATCGGGGACCCATTTTAAAATGTAAATTCTCCGCGTGGATTCCCGCTGGAAACACGGGGGAATGACAGAATGGGTAGGTAAAATGTGGTGTCAAGACTTTCGTCCTGACACATTCATAAAAAGATCATTCAAAAGTCAGCAGGAATCGTTTCTTAAGAAATATAAGATTGATTGTTGTCGGAGACCGATAAGTCTGCTCTACAGTTGAGAAGAGTTTCACAAAACATTACAGACTTTTCGGAACTCCAACAACGGCGGAAGCAGATGGATTTGCGGAAGAAATAAGAGTCCGGTCAGATTCAGTCTTACTGACAAAGTATTATAAGAAAGATCAATGGGATCTTAGCAACGAAGCCGGCGAGATAAGAAAATTTCTTGAGGAGAATGACAGGTTCATCGACTTTGGAAGCATTACAGCCGCTGATCTTGAAAAGCTCAGAAAGATTGGGATCACTAAGGAAATGTCGGACTCACTAATTGTTAAGAAATATCTCGTAAGCATATACAGGCTTCCGGGTGGTGTCAGAGCTGAGTCCGTGTTATCAAACGGCGTGAACGTTTCGAATTACAGTGACAGATCATTCAACGTCATATTTGGTTTTGCAGATGCCATTTACATTCCAATAGCAGGACATGATGAGATATCCAAAGTCGCACTTGCATTGTTTAAGCAGCGTATCGGCCTGCCTGTTCTGGGAACGAGTGATTGGAACAATGAAGAGTCATTGATTGGCAGCAAAGACGTTTTACCGACAGAATATATTGAAGCAGATTTCTATATTACAGATGAGCAGAAGTCAGATGTAAAAAATATGAGCGACCAGGATGTAAGGAATTATTTCTTCGGATTGGGTGCGATGCGTCTCATGCTGAGTGAAATATCAAAAGACAATACAAGCAGAACCGATCTGAATGAATCATTGGAATCATTGAAAAATTACGAAGCGCCTTATAACAAGTTCACTATCGTCAACAGAACAAATCACAATCTTCAGATCATGAAATTTCAAAAAGGAAGTTTGGAGAAGATGGAGGATTTTGTGTATTGAAGATTAGGACATGAGTGCTGTTTGAATTGAGACATGAATATCGTACTGAATAAATTGTAAAAAAGATTCAGAATGAAGAAAGACGCTGCCTTTAATGTTTGCAAGTAATAACTTAACTTTATTAGGGAATGGACAGAAAATGAAAGTCTTGTATCAAATAATTTTCGACCATCTAAGTAGTAAACAATCAGAAATTTTCGAGTTAGATTACATTCACATAGGGTAGAGATGATTATGTATGAAGATGAGCGAAACAGCGAAAGTTATTCAAATAGAATGGGATAACTCAGAAGGGCAGCAGATGATGACGTAGAATCTTGTGGGAGCATTATCGAAAGTGCATCCAGTATATATAGAGCGAAGTGAACATTTAGATTGGGGAAAAATTGAAGACAATGTAATGCGTATTGGCGGCACTTAAGTCAAAAATTTTTCAAATAGATAAAAAATTAATGAATTGAAATCATGAAACACTTCTCAAAGAACATCTTTACAAATCCATCCATGTTACTTATTGTAATAGTATTTCTTTCTTTGAATACCAGTCTAGCACTTGCTCAAAGTAAAGAATTTCAGTGGCGAACATTTATTGGCTACAAGTCCCTTACCGTTGACTATGATTTTATTCACGATACTCACCCGGATGATTTCTTCTTAAGCAATGCAAGTGTTGCAGGATCTGGGGGAACAACTGAAATCAACGGCAGAAAAGGGTACTTCTCATTTGGTGGAGGTGGAACTGTATCAAAAGGGAGGAATTCTTATAGCGTGGATTTGGGAATCTTAATTGGGAAATACAGAGACATAGAGCAGAATACCAATGATGTTCGGTCTCCGCATAATGCAGCTTTTATCTATTCCGAGATCAACTGGGGGCTGTTTGTTGCAGCCGCTGCAGATTACAAGATAAGTAAGTTGTTTAGAGTAGGTGCTCTAGCACAACTTGGGGGAGTATTTATAGAAAGCGGATGGGATCGCTATAATAGCGATCAAAGTGTCCAAACAAATCTGGAACTGGTACCCACAATAGGTCCAAGAATAGGTTTTTATTTGGTTGAAGCAACAATACAATTTGGGAAGCACGTTGATTATGGCGTTCAGGCTGTAATTAATTTCTGAAAATTTGAATGTCATATTGATATGAGTCTTATTCTGCAAATAACTCAAAGAAGCAGAAATCAGTATGCTCTGAAGATCCAAAAAATGTTTGAATCCTTTATTTCTTAGAATAATGAAAATAATAAATAGAACAGGAAAAGTTTTCTTAATACTATTCGGATTCCTTAACCTGACAGTTGAGGAAACTTATTCACAATCAACTGCTCAAGACATCTA
>CALEVL010000117.1 GCA_937924675.1 uncultured Ignavibacteria bacterium
AATTATATATATTGAAGCTTACATTTCTGAGTATCTTTTCTCCAGTGAATCAAGTTCGGCTGAAAGTTCTGCAGGAAGCTTGTCGCCAAACTTCTTAAAGTATTCTCTCATTTCGTTTACTTCAGCTATGCCTTCTTCTTTTGATATTGTAAATAATTTGCTGAATGTTTCCTCAGAAATATCAAGCCCGTTAAGGTCTAATGCACCATTTGCAGGAACTCTTCCATAAGGCATCTCAACAAATTCGCCTTTTCCCTCAAGTCTTTCAAATACCCATTTAAGAACTCTTATGTTGTCACCGTATCCGGGCCAGACGAAATTTCCGTTCTCATCTTTTCTGAACCAGTTAACGAAGAATATCTTTGGCAACTTGTCTGTATCGGCTTTCTTTCCGGTCTCAATCCAATGCTTAAAATAATCTCCCATGTGATACCCGCAGAATGGCAGCATTGCAAACGGATCATGCCTGACCTGACCAACTGTTCCTGCGGCTGCTGCCGTCATTTCAGAAGATGTTGCCGAACCAAGAAACGTACCGTGCTGCCAGCTGAATGATTCATTGACAAGCGGAACGGTTGAAGCTCTTCTTCCACCAAAAAGTATTGCGGAAATTGGAACACCCTTTGGATTTTCCCAATCAGGATCAATCACAGGGCATTGTGATGCGGGCGCAGTAAATCTTGAATTCGGATGAGATGAAGGTGTAGTTGATTCCGGCGTCCACTCTTTGCCGTGCCAGTCAATCAGATGTGCAGGTTTTTCATCAGTCATTCCTTCCCACCATACATCTCCGTCATCTGTAAGTGCTACGTTTGTAAAAATTGCATTCTCTTTCATAGAAGCCATTGCATTTGCATTGGTCTTGTCAGAAGTCCCCGGTGCCACACCAAAGAAACCGTATTCAGGATTAATAGCATACAATCTTCCGTCTTCGCCAAACTTCATCCAGGCAATATCGTCACCAACAGTTTCTACTTTCCATCCCGGAAGAGTTGGTGAAAGCATTGCAAGATTTGTTTTACCGCAAGCGCTTGGAAATGCTGCAGCAATATACTTCTTAACACCTTCCGGCGAAGTGATGCCAACAATCAGCATGTGCTCAGCAAGCCAACCTTCATCTCTTGCCATTACGGAGGCAATTCTCAGAGCGAAACACTTTTTGCCGAGCAGTGCATTACCGCCGTATCCGCTTCCGTATGACCAGATACTTCTCTCTTCAGGGAAATGAACTATATATTTTGTTTCACTGCAAGGCCATGCTACATCCTGCTTGCCGTCAGTCAACGGATAACCAACTGAATGCAAACACGGAACAAATTCACCATCGCCAAGAACATCCAAAACCTTTTCTCCGATCCTTGTCATGATAGCCATATTCAAAACAACATAGGGAGAGTCTGTTACTTCGATTCCGATATGAGCAATATTTGAACCAAGCGGTCCCATGCTGAACGGAATTACATACATTGTTCTTCCCTTCATGCTTCCGTCAAAAAGTTCATCAAGTTTCTTGTGCATTTCAGACGGTTCCATCCAGTTGTTGGTTGGACCTGCATCTTCCATATTTTTTGAACAAATGAAAGTTCTGTCTTCAACTCTTGCTACATCATTCGGGTCTGACTTTGCGTAATAACTGTTGGGTCTTTTGGAGTCATTCAGTTTCTTGAAGGTACCTTTCTTAATGAGTTCATTGGCGAGTTCGTCAAGCTGTTGTTTCGATCCGTCACACCATACTACATTGTCCGGTTTACAAAGCTTTTCACAGTCGTCAACCCATTCCTGAAGTTTCTTACTGATTTTCATTTTGATCTGTCCCAGGTTTAGTTTGAATAGTTTAGATATGTTGCAAAATTACTCTTTATTTATCTTTTATTGAAGTTAAATTGTAGCTCATCATGATTCCCCAAGGGCGTGTAGCAGGAAAATTCATTAGTATGATTTTAAGTATGCTCATTATGGGAACCGAAAGTATCATGCCGGTAATTCCCCAAAAGTATCCAAAGAATACCAAGGAAAGCAATAAGAGTAACGGACTAAGGTCAAGCTTGTTTCCTATTATCTTTGGCTCAAGAACATTTCCTTTCAGATTCTGAATCACAATCAGCAAAACAGTTAACAGCACGGGAGTCAGGAGGCTGTCAAACTGTAGAAACATTACAATAGCAACAAGTACTGTTGCCACAAGTGAACCGATATTCGGTATGAAGTCGGTGAAGAAAAACAGAATTGCCCAGATAACATAGAAATCAACGCCAAATGCCCAAAGCAATATTCCTATTATAACAGATTGAATACCGGCTAGAAGTGTCTTTCCGGAAATATAATCTTTGATATTATCAATTATCTGGCTGAATGTATGCTCCATTTTCTCTGCGTTCTCCTTGCTGAAAGCAACCTTTACTCTTTGTTTGATACTGGAAGATTCAGACAATAGAAATATTAGGTAGAACATGATGAGAATGAAATTTCCCATTATGCCGGTAACACCTGAAAGAACTTGGGTAATGGCAGAAGTGAGTTTTCCTTCCATGAACATTGACTTTATGTCAAGGCTTTTCAATAGGTTTTCAACTTCGTCACTGTTCAGATCAAAGGCAGAAATTAAATTGTGGATCTTTTCTCCAAGCTTGATCTCATACTTAGGAAATTCCTGGGTAAATGAATTTATGCTCGCAAACAAAAAAACACTTACTGTATTTGACAACACCAGAACAATCAGCAGGATCAGAATTATTGATATTGCCGAAGGGATTTTCTTGCTGTTCAGATAATTGTATACCGGGAGGAAAACAAAGAAAAGGATCAGTGCTATGAAGAATGGCATCAGTATAGACTGAAGTTCTTTGAACCAATATAGCATGAAGCCAAGAAGAAAAATGGCAACAGCTATGTTCAGAAACTTCAGGGGATTTTTTTCACTTGTCATGATGATATTCTTTTCAGTTTAACAATTTCTTTTTCAATTTTCATTTTGAAAGCTCAATAAAATCGTTCTTTAATTCTCAATCAAAATAATCCGGCTTTATCCTGTAAGGAATTTTGTCTTCCAATCCTGCCTGCCTGAATCCTCTCAATCTTAATGCACAGCTGTCACATTCACCGCAAGCTTTGGCGGAGGATTTATAGCATGACCAGGTCAATTCAATTGGCACCTTCATCTCATGTGACTTTAATACAATCTGTCTCTTCGACATCTTAATCAATGGTGTAATGATCCTGATTCTTTTTCCCGGCTTTGTGCCTTTTGAGATCATATCTTCAAAAGAGTTAAAAAAGATTCTGCGACAATCTGGATAACCGCTTGAGTCTTCCTCAACTGCACCAATGTATATCTTTGACGCTCCTTCTGCTTCAGCCCAGCTCACGGCTGCGGCAAGGAGGTTCGCATTTCTGAATGGCACGTAGCTCGAAGGGATCTTCTTTGATCTGAGGTTTGCTTTTTCAACTCTTATATGTTTATCAGTAAGAGAAGATGCTCCAATCTTTTTGAGATGTGTCAATTCAATCTCCAGAGTCTTGACAGCTTTGAAGTGTTTTGCAAGATCCCGAAATGCTTTAAGTTCCCGCGCCTGAGTTCTTTGTCCGTAATTTGCATGCATGAACAAGAGCTGATGACACTCAGATGCAATAGCGGCGGTAAGAGCACTGTCCATACCGCCGCTTACTAATACTAAAGCTTTTTGTGTTGTGATATTTCTCAATAAGAAAGTGTTGAACTTTTCAGAATATAGAACTATCGAATGTACTTCACTTCCTTTGCATACCTTTCAAGCTCATCTCTGAAATTTGGATGAGCTATTTTGATAAGGCTTCTCACACGCTCACTTACCGGCTTGCCGTAAAGATCTGCTACACCGTATTCAGTTACTACGTAATGAACATCACCCCTGCTTGTTGTAACACCTGCACCCTGTTTAAGAAACGGAACAATTCTTGACAGAGTACCGTTTTTTGCGGTAGATGTAAAAGCAATTATCGGCTTGCCGCCATCACTCCTGGAGGCACCTCTTATGAAATCAACCTGCCCGCCAAAACCCGAGTAATTTCTTGGCCCTATCGAATCAGCGCAGACCTGACCGGTAAGGTCAACTTCAAGCGCCGAATTGATGGAAATCATTTTGTCATTTCTTGCAATAGTGAAAGGATCATTCACAAACATTGACGACCTGAATTCGAATACAGGATTATCGTCCATATAATCAAACACTTTCTGAGAACCGAGTATGAATGAGGCAACTACTTTTCCCGGCAGAAGTGTCTTCTTCTCCCCGTTGACAACACCGGAATCAATAAGATCAATCAGATTGTCTGAAAACATTTCTGTATGGATTCCGAGATTCTTCTTATCATGCAGGAATCTAAGAACTGTATCAGGAATCAATCCGATTCCCATCTGAAGCGTGGAACCGTCTTCAATCATATCAGCAATATATTGTCCAATTCTTTCATATATATGGATGTCTTCGCCTGCATCATTTGACGACACAAATTCAGGGATCGGCTCGTTGATTTCAACTGCATAGTCAATCTTGTCAATGTGTATGAAGTTATCACCCAGAACTCTGGGCATTCTTGGATTTATCTGGGCTATAATTGTCTTACTGTTCTCAGCCGCTGTCTTTGAACACTCATTACTTATTCCATATGAGCAATAGCCGTGCTCATCGGGAGGAGAAACATGCAGAAGTGTTACATCTACGGGCAATTTCTTGCTTTGAATCAGCCATGGAATTTCCGAAAGAAAGACAGGCACAAAATCAGCCCTGCCTTCGTTCACTGCCTTTCGGATATTTGGTCCGGTAAAAAGTGATACGAGATGAAAGTGTCCTTCCATTTCAGGCTGAACAAACGGGGCATTGAGGAATGACATGAGTTGCAGTATCTTAACATCTTTCAATTCTTTGTATCTTTTGCACATCGCATCAATCAGCGTTTTCGGAAAAGAGCAGTTTGCATGAACATAAATACTGTCGCCTGATCTTATAACTATTGCAGCTTCATCGGATGTCACAAATTTTGTTTTCGATTTCTTCGTCTTCATATATGATGTAGTAATTATTTTATGTTTCAGATGATATAATTTACCTTTAACATGCAAGACTTTAAAGACAAAATTAATGATATTGCACTATATGCATTGAATAGTCCAAAGAATCTTCATTTATGATTTGTTAAGTTTGCCGAAGCAATCTATCCGGAAATTTATATCTAATTTTTTTGACAAAAATGTTTGAAAGAGATATACAGTTGTCGCAATTCACAAGCATAGGGCTTGGCGGGCCAGCCAAGTACTTTTTTCGCGCAGTATCATTGGAGGAATTGGTTGAAGCTGTTCGTGTGTCAAGAGAGATGAAGATCCGGCATTTCATTATTGGAGGTGGAAGCAATGTTGTTTTTTCGGATGAAGGATTTGACGGACTGGTAATCAAGAATGAGATCATGGGAATCTCATCTCATGAATCTAAGGATCATGTAATTGTTTCTGCAAGCTCAGGAGAAGATTGGGATAAACTTGTGAATAGATGCGTTAGTATGAATCTCTCGGGAATTGAGTGCCTGTCCGGTATACCGGGAACAGTAGGCGCAACCCCTGTCCAGAATGTAGGGGCATACGGCCAGGAAGTTAAAGATACAATAGCAAAAGTATACGCTGTTGATCTCAATACGCATGAATCGGTAGTGTTCAACAACCGTCAATGCAAATTCTCTTACAGGTCCAGCAGATTCAAAGAAGAGGATAAAGGAAAATATTTTATTTACAGAATTGATTATAAACTCAGCAAGAGAAGTGAACCAGATGTCAAATATGAAGAATTGAATAAGGCCTTATTAAGAAAATCACCCTACTACCCTGATTTGAACAGATCGGAGAAAATCAGAAAAATCAGAAAGACCGTTCTTGAAATAAGAAGGAAGAAGTCAATGATACTTGATGAGAAAGATCCAGATTCAAGATCCTGCGGTTCGTTCTTCATGAATCCAATTGTCAGTCTCCGGCGGTTTGAAAGGATCAGAGATGAGAACTTTCCTGAAATGCTGGAAGCCAATTACCACCATATCGGAACAACGGTGAAAATACCGGCTGCATGGCTGGTTGAGAATGCAGGTTTCAGTAAAGGCTTTGAAATGAATGGTGCTGCAATTTCATCTAAACATTCGCTTGCGCTTGTAAACAAGGGAACTACCAGCAGCAACTTAGTTAATCTGTCCGAGAAGATTGTTGAGAAAGTAAGACAAGAGTTTGGTATTTGTCTCAAATATGAACCCGAAGTTTTAGGGAATTAGAATTTCATGTGATTTCGTGTAATTTTTTTGATTTAATCTTAATTGCGCTTGAAATTCTTAATCGTAAAATTTATGTTACCTATCCATTATTAATTAAAAAGGAGTAAAAGAGGAATGAAAAGAACTAAAGCTACTTTCTTTGGAATGCTTGTAATTGTTCTTGGTATCGCCCTTGGATTTTCAACAATGAAGGATGAACCCAAGAAAGGCAATCCAACCGACTCAAGAAGAAATGAGTCAATCAACCCGGTACAGCAAGATGGTCCAATCGCGCCAATCGGCGGATATGATACAGACGGAACACCTTATTACACTGACAATTTTGACGGCGCTAATGATACAACAGCACTGAAATCAAGAGGTTATTTCGTTTGGTACAGAGGCACGGGTCCTCAAGGAACTACAGCAACATGGTATCAGGGAACAACTCCATTTGTAGCTTATAATGGTCCTGCCACAGGTTATGTAGCAGCTAATTACAATGTGGTAACAAGTGTCAACAATATTGACAGCTGGCTCATTACTCCTGCAAATGTTGTCACTTTAGGAGATTCCATAGTATTTTATTGTCGTTCAATTGCAGCAAATCCATTCCCGGATTCAGTTAGGGTAATGTATTCTTCAGCAGGTTCTACAACCCCTGAAGGTTCATGGGTGGAGCTTGGCAGATTTCTGGCAATAGACGATGGAACTTGGGAAAGAAAGGCATTCGGTGCACCATCATCTTCACTTTCCGGAAGGTTTGCAATCAGATATAATGTTGTTGATGGCGGTCCGCTTGGTGATAACAGTAATTACATCGGAGTTGACGCTCTTACAATCGAAGGTGTTGCAATTGCAAACGATATGGCTGCTTCAGCGAACGTTGCTCCTACAGGAAGTGTAGTTCTTCCTTCGGCAACAATTGCTCCAAAAGCAACATTCACAAATATCGGAGCAGCAAATCAAACAAACATTCCGGTAAGCTACAGCATTTCAGGTCCGGTTAATTATTCCAGCAATAAGGTTATTGCTTCACTTACTGCAGGTTCAGGAACAACTGTTACATTCGACAGTACATTCAATCCGACACCCGGTACTTACAATGTAACCATCATAGTAAGTCTTGCAACAGACGGTAACAGGGCAAACGATACACTGAGAACATCATTCACGGCTATAAATCCGAATTACGGAACAAGCGGAACATATTCTTATGCTAACTCTGTAACCGGTACAGGAGCTCCATCCTCACCTGATTATTGCTGGAAAGATACTTCAGGAAGCACAAGCCTTGTTGTTAACAGCACAAATGCAAGCACAGGTAATTTCCTTGGCTCACTTGATGACGGTCACTGGAAATTCAGACTGCCTGCAGGTAAGAGAGTAAAAATGGGTGGCGTTGAGTATGATTCAGTTTTTGTTGCAACAAACGGATTTATCAGTTTCTCACAGCATACATTACTGAACTCATTCAGCCCTGCTCTTAATTCACTGAACAGACCGTCGTTTTATGCGATGTGGATGGATCTGAATTATACAACTCTTTCGGTTGGTTCAGCTACAAACAGACTTAGTTACAAGGTCAACGGTTATCAGTTAATTGTAACTTATGACAGAGCACCTGCTTTTGGCGGCGACACATCAGAATATGTTTCCATGCAAGCAGTAATAGATCTCGTTGAACCGGGATTTGCAGCTAATTCAGATATGGTCGTTCAGTTTGCCGACGGTACAAACGGTAATACCGGCGCTGACTTCCTTGGATATTACAACACAGATCTGTTGAATGCTCACCTTGTTGGATTGCAGATTGCAAGTGGTACTACACAAACGTATTACAGAGCAGCTTACCCTGCAAATCCTCCCGGACCATTGTTCGGAGCATCACCGATCGCAATTGAATTCGGTCCGGATGCAAGCAGTCTTAACTCTTCATGTGAAGCAGCTACTTTGAACCTTGGTGCTTCTATTGAAGCTATCACACCTTCAAGTTCGGCAGATACAATTACGGTTCTGTTAAGGTCTGCAACATCACCTTATGAAATCGTAGATGCAGCTAAAGGTGTACTTAGCGCTTCCGGAACTGTTTCTCTTAGCTTCACAAAAGCGATTCTCAGTACTAGCTATTTCATCGTTGTAAAGCACAGAAACAGCATAGAAACATGGAGTGCTGCTCCGGTGAACGTCACAGCAGTTACCAGCTATAATTTCAAGACTGGTATTGGACAGGCTTTTGGAAGCAATATGGTAGTCGTAAGCGGAAATGCCTCATTCTACAGCGGTGACGCAAATCAGGACGGAACAATTGACGGTTCTGACGGAAGTCTCGTTGACAATGATGCCTTCAACTTTAATGGCGGATATATTCCTACTGACATTAACAACGACGGTTTCGTTGACGCTTCTGATGCATCATATGTAGAAAACAATGCAAATAATTTCATCGGCATAATCAGGCCGTAAGTAGTAATATAGTTTCATTTCAAGATCCGCCATTTGAAGAAAGTGGCGGGTCTTTTTTTTGTTAATTTGAAATTTAGAGTTTCAAAATATGCTTTGATTTTTTAACTTGCATTGAATCACAAAAAGACTATTTCTAAAATTACTTCAGAATAACTTCGACTCTTCTTTTACCGTTCTGCTAATTTCAATTTAACTATCATAGAATGACTAAGGATTCTGCATCAGGATTCAGCCTGATCCAATGGCTGTTGTTGCCATTTGTACTGGGCTCAGCACTGTTTGGATATCTGCCTTCAGATAATCCGACAGATTCAAGAAGAGGGGAATCAAGACTTGAGAATTATTTACCCGAAGAGCAGATAGTTGTTTCTGAAAATGACTCTGTCAACGGTCAGCCAAGCATCTTACTTTACTCGGATAGTTTCAACGGGGCAAATGATACTTCTTCTCTAAAGAGCAGGGGATATAAAGTTTATTACAGGGGCACAGGACCTCAAGGCATTACAGCAGCATGGTTTCAGGGAAGTTCAATTGTTTTTCCCGCTTTAAATGGTTCGACAACCGGCTATGTTGCAGCAAATTTCAATGCTGTTAATTCTCAAAATAATATTGACAACTGGCTCGTTCTACCATCCAAAAGCACTGCTGTTGGAGACAGTTTATATTTCTATTCGAGATCAATACTCAATTCGAGATTTCCTGATTCAATCAGAGTGATGTTTTCGCAAACCGGTGATTCGGTTCCAGAAGCTTCATGGACTGAAGTCGGCAGATTCAAAGTTAACACAAACGGAGCTTGGGAAAGAAAGGGATTCAGAGCTCCTTCAGCGGGAGAAAAGTCGAGATTCGCTATTAGATACAATGTTGTAAATGGCGGACCTTCGGGAGTCAATAGCGATTATGTAGGAATTGACAGTTTGACTCTTGAGCGACCCATCATTTTTCCCAATAATATTCAGGCCGTCTCAATTTTAGCACCTGCCGAAACGATACCTGCAGATGGAATAGCTTCAGCTCCATCCGCAATGTTCAAGAATGTCGGCTCAAACTCCTTGGCAAACATAAATGTAACTTTCAAAATCACAGGACCCGTAAATTACAATAGTACCAAGCTGATATCTTCGTTGAATTCCGGAGATTCGGTAATTGTAAAGTTTGACAGTACATTTGTACCGGCCATTGGAAGTTATAATGCTAAGTCGTATTCTTCACTTGCAAATGACACTAATAAACTAAATGATACTGTCAGTTCAGCATTTTCTACAGTGCAAACTAACTTTGGCTCCGGAGCAGGTTATTCCTTTTCTAACTCAATTGGAACAGGTGCACCTTCAAAGCCGGAGTTCTGTTTCCGAGATACTTCAGGAAGCACTAACCTGATTGTTAATGGTCAAAATGTTAGACAGGACATATTTACAGGTACAACTGATAACGGATATTTCAGACTCGGAAATTTTCTTCAGACTGGCAGAAAGATCAAATTTAGAGAATCATATGACTCACTTTTCATTGGCACAAACGGAATAATTGGATTTACACAACGAAATGTAGATCTGAAAGTGAGCAGTCCAGATACCATCAATTTCCCATACCCCGCATTTTTCCCTTTGTGGACTGACTTTGATTTCTCGAGTCTTTCAATGACTCTGAACAGACTTAGTGTAAAATTCATCGGCAATTCATTTGTAATGATAAATTATGACAGAGCGTTTTTGAAAAACGGAAATTCCGGCGACTATGTAACTTTCCAAGTCTTGATAGATATTCTTGATGACTTCACTTCAGATAACAGCAGGATACTCGTTCAATACAGCGATACAACTAATCAGCGGACCGGAGCATCCTTCATGTCTAAGTACTTTGGAAACTCTCTCCAAACGCATTTAACAGGACTGGCACTATCTCCAAATGAAAAACTATTTTACAGATATGCAGGTAACGGATTTACACCGATCGGTGGGGCGTTGCTATCTTCCACGCCCGTATCAGTGCAGTTTGGACCAAATGCCACAAGACTAATTTACTCATGTTCACCGGCATCATTGCAGCTGCAGGCATCATTGGAAGCAATAACTCCCGATCCGCCTCCGTCATCCAACAGCAGTGACACAATAATTATACAACTGAGAGAACAATCACCTCCGTATGAGCCCGTTGATGTAGCGAAATCTGTTTTGAGTAATTCCGGAAATGCAACGTTGAATTTCAATAACATCAAGCCGGGGAGATCATATTATATCATTGCCCTGCAAAGAAGCAGCATAGAAACATGGAGCAGCCTGCCATTGAACATTCCAACTTCAGGCTCTGTTGTTAGCTACAATTTTACAACCGGACTTGACAAGGCTTACGCCAATAACATGGTTGTCATACAAAGCAAAGCAAGTTTCTTCTGTGGAGATGTGAACCAAGATTATGCTATTGACGGTACTGATTTGAGTCAGGTTGATAATGATGTGACAGTTTTCACGTCAGGGTATGTTTCTACTGACGTTAATAATGATGATTTGGTTGACGGCTCAGATGCACAATATGTGGATAACAATGCATCTAATTTTGTAGGCATGTTCAGGCCGTAAAACCGGTGTATGATGCTTGCGGCATCTGAACTGAAATCTATTCGATCCATTGAGAGCCTTGTTTTGTTGTTAGATTTTTGTTAGAAAAGACATTACATTTAGTATACAACTTATAACTAAGTGAAAGGAGTGCGTACCCAAATCCTTCCATTCATTTACATCTGTGCGGTTCATCACTGAAAAATGAATTGAGGAGCGCGAAAAACAAACTATAGGAATCGCAAACAACATTTCTTAACTAAACCAAAAAATTTTAACAATGAAGAAATTATTTTCTTTGTGTGCGCTTGTATTAATATTTGCATTAAGTATGAGTGCAAATGCACAGGTCAAGAATTACACATTCACTCAATCTTCAGGAACTTACACGCCGATCACCGGAGGAACAATTGTAGCTACGGCAACGGGTGCATCAGGTGCTGCATCGCTTGATGATAATATTTACAATCTTCCGGCCGCTACAATCCCATTCACATTTACATATGACGGTGTCGGATATGATGGCTTGAACATTAGCACAAATGGTTTCATTACGCTTGGTGCAACAGCTCCTACCGGAGCCAATTATACACCAATCAGCAATACCGCAACATACTCCGGAGCAATTGCAGCTTTCGGGGGTGACTTGAATTCATTATTCAATATCCTCGGCAATACCGGTGAGATCAGATATGAAACTGTCGGTTCATCACCAAACAGAGAGTTTGTGATTCAGTATTCCAACTTCAGACCTTACAGTACTTCTACTTCTACAACTCTGTTCTGGAGATGGAATTTTCAGATCAGACTGCATGAGAACAATTCGATTAATATTGTCTATGCCGCAAACTTCGTTGGCGCGCCGACAGCTACAACCAGGCAAGTAGGTCTGAGAGGCCCGACAAATGCTTTTGCAACGAATGTTGACAACAGACTCATTACTACAGGCACTCACACCTGGAGTACTTCAGTTGAAGGTACAACGAATGCATCTACTTGCGGTTTAAGCACAACCAACATTCCTGTATCAGGACAAACATTTACCTGGGCTCCTCCGGTTGTTGTGACTGATGATGCGGGTGTTAGCGCGGCAGTAATAGGTTCTTCACCGGTTCAGATCATTTCTGTCGGTAAAGGATATGATGTTGTTGCCACTGTAAAAAACTATGGGACAAACACTCAAAATGTAATTCCTGTTTATTATACAGTAAATGGCGGTTCACCGGTTGGTCCTGTAAACACAGTAGGACCTATCGTTCAGAACGGAACCGAAAATGTTACATTCAGTGGTGGTAATGCATTTATTCCGGTAACTCCGGGAACTAACACCCTGAGGATATACACTCTCCTTGGAGGTGACGGCGCTGGTGTAAATGATACATTAACTGTTTTGGTAAATGTTCAGCAAAAAATTGCTTCATATCCATATCTTCAAACATTCACTGCTCCTGCCAACTGGACGATAGTCATTGAGAATCTGGTTGGAACCACTGCTGTATGGGGACTTGGAATCTGCGTTAATCCGGATGGCAAAGTGGGTGATACTGCAATTACTGCAAATTTCTTCAATGCTACAAATTTAAGAAGAGAAATCCTGAGAAGTCCGGAAATGGATTTCACGGGAATGACAAATCCTGTACTTAATTTCTATACTGCTTACAGGACATATACAGGAGGTGAAGATGATTCACTAGAAGTCGTTGTGTCAACAGACGGCGGGGTCAATTTTTTCAGCGCAACAACAACATATAACAGGAGTGATGCGTCATTACCTTCGTTGGCAACAAGACCGGGACAATCTGCTTCATACTTCCCGGATTCTTCAAAGCAATGGAGATATGAGACAATTGATCTGTCTAACGTAGCAAACTTATCAAATGTTGTTTTAGGTTTCAGAGGCAAAAGTGATTTCGGAAACAGACTCTGGATCGATAATGTAATAGTCTCTGAAACGGACATGATTTGTAAAAGTACTGTCACTGCACCCGGTGCTTATTCCTGTGATCCTTTTGTTTTTTTGAATTTTAGTACGCTCCCGCTTCCTCCAAAGGGACAGAACTTATTTGCTGACGGTTCTGCAATTAAGGAAAAAACAGAAGAATACAACCTGGGAAACATTGCGGCAGTTGACGGCAATATCAATGTTGTTTCAGCTTCCAATTCAGATAATCCAGGCGGTGGTGATGCTTATATTTTGAGGTACATGAATAATGACCCGGGTCAGAGCATCGAAACAAATACAACTGCAACAACACAATCAGGCGGAATTTTTACCCCTTCAAATGCTTATCATGACTATTGGTTCAAAACCGCTTACACCGGAAATGATAAAACAGGCTATGCTACCTACGACATATCGATCTATCTAGACGGACTTGTATTCCTTGATCCAACAAACCTGTACATAATGAAACGCAGTGATCCGACAGGCAAATGGGTTTGTTTAAATACCACACTGTCCGGTAACTATCTTCTTGCATCGGGACTTACCAGCTTTGGTGACTTTGCAATCGGCGGCAGCGAACCGCTCCCTGTTGAGCTTTCATCATTCGTTTCAGTAATCAACGGAAACAGTGTAACACTCAACTGGTCAACATCCACGGAAACTAATAACGCAGGATTCGATATCGAAAGATCTGCAATCAATGGTTCATGGACAAAGATCGGAACAGTCAGCGGTAACGGTACAAGCACAACACCGCACAGCTACTCATACACAGACAGAGCAGTTGCATCAGGAAAATATAACTACAGACTGAAGCAAACAGACTTCAACGGAAACTTCGAATATCATAACCTCGGCAACGAAGTTATAATTGGAATTCCAATGAAGTATGATCTGTCACAGAACTATCCTAATCCTTTCAACCCGTCAACAAAGATCAATTATGACCTGCCGGCAGACGGTAAGGTTGCAATTAAATTGTTTGACATGTCAGGTAAGGAAGTTGCATCGCTTGTAAATGAAGTAAAGACTGCGGGATATCATACAGTAGACTTCAATGCATCAAATCTTTCAAGTGGAGTTTACTTCTACAGCATTTCAGTGGAAGCAAACGGTAACAACTTTACTGCTACAAAGAAAATGATGCTTGTCAAGTAATAGATTCGAATTGTATCGGTAATATTAATATGGAGCCGTGGAGGTAAATTCTCCGCGGCTCTTTCTTTATTAAACCTAAATTTTGAGTAACTCACTGCTGTCCAAAACGATTTTGCATTTCGAAAATTCTTTCTAAATCAAGCTGGAAAATTAAAAAAAATTCGGTTCGGAAAAACAACCCGCCCGCCTGTCGAATTACTACTCACTTAAAGCGAA
>CALEVL010000118.1 GCA_937924675.1 uncultured Ignavibacteria bacterium
GACCTTGCCGAAATATAGTAATAAACATTCGTTCCAAGTGGTTGTGCAGGTATCGAAGCCCTGAATGTGTCCTGTGCGAGAGTCATATTGACCTGTGCATATGCCTGCGTAGTATCAGTCCTCCAGTAAAGTGAAGCGTTTGCAATTCCCGATCTTGATTTTGCATAAGCCTTCACCTGATTCGGAGATGAGGTGTTGTTGGTATTCAAGAGCTTTGCATGTGAAATAAATACAGGTTCAAATACTCCGATTTCTTTTGTGATGCAATGTATCGCTCCAAGCGCTGAGATCATCTGACTTGCATTAATGCCAACTACGCGATAGCCCGGTAACGCTTCTCTGTAAATTCTCAAAGCGGTTGTGTCCTGCGCAAGTCCGTAAATTGGAACAATGACTGTCTTGTTTATGAAAACTGAGTTTGTATAGGTGAAGTAATTAGAATTTGGCGGATACTGTCCTGATGCACTTGGCGGCATTGGAATTCGTACAACTTTGTACGGTCTTCCAAAGCATGTCTGAAAATTGTTAAGAATGTACTGGAGATTTAGTTCTATCTGCGGTCCGTCTGCAACACCCGGTGGATATTGACCAACCATAATTGTTTCTTCATCAAGCAATTTCATGTGCATATCAATGTGATGAATTTGATCATAAGGCAGAATATCCATTTTTATATATCTGCTGATTCCCATATACAGGTTCATGATGTTGTTGATCTGAGCCTCAGATTGGGTTGGATTTTCATCAATAATAAGTTTCGAGGAGAATCCTGTCCCATGGCCGTCAACCATAAAGTTGCCGCCCGTGGCAATAAAATTGTACGGTGCAGTAGTGGTCTGATACAGAGGAGTATTGATGTAGTTTGCAAAAGCAACTGATACATTATCATCCAACGGTCTTGGTCGATTATATATCCAGTCAATGAGCTTCAATGAATCTGAAACTCCGGAATAGACAGCCCATGGCCCGTAATCTCTGCACCAAACTGAGTTGAATGAAGATTGAATGAAGTTGAGATTTGTCAACGGAACGCCGCCGGCAGTAAGAAATGTCTTAACGGAATTTGAATCGCTGCATACTATAAATACGGTTGCCTCATCCTGTGCGTAATCAACTATCTGTCTGATAATTGTAGTGTATGATGTCCATGTAACAATAATGCCCTGAACTTCTTCCCACTCCGCCATGGTCCTTACCTGCGTAGGAGGCGGATTTGTATCATCTGTAGCACTGCCGGGCGGTTGGTAGTTCTGCATCAATTTTCTTTCTGTCTCCGTCATGTAATGCGGAAGATTCTGCGGCATTGCTGACCTTAAAGCCAGTATGGCAAATAGGAATGTGAGAATGAATTTCATTTCAATTGTTTATTTTAATTTTTGTCTTAGCACAGATAAGGATCATCGGTGTTCAGGTAATTCTTTACGTAATCAGTTACGGCATCATGAATAGGAGTTATCTCTTTGTCATAGCCGGAGTCACGCAACTTGCTGATATCTGCTTCAGTGAAGTACTGATACTTTGCTTTCAGTACATCCGGCATGTCGATGTATTCAATGTTATCATCGATTCCAAGTGCGCTGAAAATGGGTGATACAAACTCTTTGAAACTGTGAGCCTTACCGGTACCGATATTGTAAATGCCGCTTGCAAGTTTGTTGTTCATGAAATGTAGCGTCATATCAACAGCATCTTTCACATACACGAAATCTCTACGCTGGCCCCCGTCTTCAATTCCTTCTTTGTCAGATTTGAATAGTCTTGCGAATCCTTCATTCTTTACCTGATGAAATGATTTGTTGACAACGCTTCGCATATCATCTTTGTGATATTCATCCGGACCGTAAACATTGAAGTACTTCAGTCCCACTATCTTATCCAGTATTCTGCTTCTCTTTGCCCATAAATCGAACATTTGTTTTGAATATCCATAAGCATTTAGAGGACGCAATGTCTCCAGTTTTGACTCATCATCAGAATATCCCTGATCACCGTTGCCGTAAGTAGCCGCCGAAGATGCATAGATGAATCTTACATTGCTCTCAATTGCCTTCTCGCATAAATATTTTGTGTATTCATAATTGTTGCGCAAAAGGAAATCAAAATTCTTTTCGGTAGTTGAACTGCATGCACCAAGATGAAACATAGCTTCAACCTCAAACCTCTTCAAAAAATCGGATGACAACATGTGTCCGAAATCGTCTTTATCAAAAACATCTGCATACCTCAAAGGAATGAGATTCTTCCATTTCTCACTCTCATCAAACATATCAACAACAATGATATCTTCTCTTCCGAGTGTATTAAGTCTCCATATCAATGCACTACCTATGAATCCTGCTCCGCCTGTTACTACGATCATCTTATGTTAAATTATTTGTTTTAATGTTTTATAAAATTCCTCTTCACCAAGGCACTTATCCATGAATTCTATATTTGTTTTCCATGAGTTCCAGTGTAAGAGTTTGTGTGCCGTGTTCAAATCAGTCCAAGCAAATTCACTATGCTCATGAGAGAGCACAACTTGACTGTTGTCTGCTTCTGCAAGGAATACAGGTACTATGTGCACTCTGTCATCAATATCTTCATAAAATATATTCACCGTATCTGCTTTAAAGAGTTTGACGGGAATCAATCCAGTTTCCTCTTTCATCTCTCTGACAGCAGTTTCATAAGCCTTCTCTCCCTGATTCATAGTTCCTCCGCACACAGACCAAATACCGGGATGTATTTCAGCGTCACTTCTCTTGAGCAGAAGAAATTCTCTTCTTCCGTCAACCATTCGGTAAACAAATACTTCCACAATCTTAGATACTACAACAGACAATTCGAAACATTAGATTATTGAAATCACAGTCATAAGTATGAAGAAAGTATTGAACACGAGTGCAGAAATGAAAACTGAAAAAATAAAGAGACATGTTTGAAATGAGCCTCTAATGTGCATCAAACCAATTCTCACCAACACCGGTTTCAACAACAATCGGTACATTCAGCTCAATAGCATTCTCCATTCTGTTTATCACAATCTTCTTCACCTGTTCAAGTTCATCTTTCTTTGCTTCAAATACTAGCTCGTCATGCACTTGAAGAAGCATCTTTGATTTCAATTTCTTCTTCTGGAAATCATTGTAGATATTTATCATGGCGATCTTGATCATGTCGGCGGCAGTTCCCTGTATCGGCATATTGATTGCCGCACGCTCATCTTCTGCCCGAGCCGATGCATTGGCATTGTTGATCTGGCTCAGATATCTTCTCCTGCCAAGCAATGTCTCCACATAACCGTGTTCATGAGCAAACTTCTTGGTGCGCTCCATGTAGTCTTTAACTTTCGGATATTCACTGAAATATCTTTCTATGATTTCCTTCGCCTCCGTATTCTTGATCTCCAGCCGGTTTGCAAGTCCGAATGCACCTATGCCGTATATAATTCCAAAGTTTACTTCCTTTGCTTTTCTTCTCATGCCTGCAGACACTTCATTCTTTGAAGTCAGATTGAATACTCTCATTGCAGTCTCAGTGTGAATGTCATGCTTTCTCTTGAATGCGTTGATCATATTCTCATCATTTGCATAATGCGCCATAATACGGAGTTCGATCTGTGAATAGTCAGCCGACATGATGACATAACTCGTGTCACGTGTGACAAATGCTTTTCTCAGACTTCTGCCAACTTCCGTCCTTATTGGTATATTCTGCAGATTTGGATCATTGCTCGAAAGTCTTCCCGTTGCTGCAGCAACCTGATTGAAAACTGTATGCACTCTTCCTGTCTTTGGATTGACTGCTTTCTTGAGGCCTTCGAGATATGTTGATTTCAACTTGGTCAGCGTTCGGTAATCAACAAGTAGTGATGCTATCTCATGTTGATATTTCAGTTCTTCCAAAACCTTTACATCAGTTGAAAAGCCTGTCTTCGTCTTCCTCAATGGAGTCAGGCTCAGCTTCTTGAAAAGTATATCGGCAAGTTGCTGAGTTGAGTTAATATTAAATTTCTCTCCGGCAGAATCATAGATCTTTTGCTCAAACTCTTTTATCAATTTTTCCGTCTGTGTATTAATCGCAGAGAGTATTTTCTCATCAACCTTAAATCCTTCAAACTCCATCTCAGAGAGCACTCTTATCAGCGGAAATTCTACATCATCACACAACTTCTTCAATCCAATCTTTCCAAGTTCATATCTGAATTTGTAAAAGAGCTGAAGTGTAACATCAGTATCCTCGGCAGCATATTCTCCGGCCTTGCCTATATCAACGCTGTTCATGGTGATCTGCTCTTTGCCTTTTCCGATGAGTTCTTTTATAGAGATAGGTTTGTAGTTCAGATACTTTATGGACAGACTGTCCATGTCATGCGAACCCTCAGGACGAAGTATATATGCTCCTATCAAGGTATCAAAGAAAGTTCCGGCAATATCGACTCCATAATTTTTCATCACAAGATAATCGTACTTAATGTTCTGTCCAATTATAAGCTTGCTCTTGTCTTCAAGTATGGGCTTGATGATTGATATGACAGTCTTCACGTCCGGGAGTTGATCAACTTCCTTAACTGCATTGCCGCTGTCACCAAAAAGTGAACCGTCTTCCGAACCTCCGCTTTGAACATTCTCGTATTCGACAGGAATGTAGAATCCTTCATTCTCTCTTACTGAAAATGAAATACCTACAAGATTTGCCTTCATCGAATCAATTGAATCAGTTTCTGTATCAAAGGAGATCATCTTCTCTTGTGAAAGAACTTCTGCCAGTTTCTTTATGTCAGACTTTGCTGTGAGGATCTTATAATCATGAGGAACATCACGGATCGTTCTAAGTACTGCTTCTTTTTGGGAATGAACCGGTTCGGATTCTTCTTTATCATTTGCAAAAGAGGATTTGCTGACAGGCGTTTCTGTAATTGCTGTTCCGTCAGGTGAAAACTTTTTTCTTAATGTCCTGAACTCCAGATCCTCAAATAATTTTGAAAGTGCATTCTTATCCGGTTCTTTTATGTTGAGGTCATGAAAATTTATCTTGAGCGGTACGTTGGTGTTAATTGTGACTAGCATTTCTGAGAGTTCGGCACTCTGCTTTTGCGAGATCAGATTTTCCTTAAGCTTTGGTTTTGAGACTTTGTCTATATTCTTATAAAGATCTTTTATTGAGCCAAACTCCTGTATAAGACTAGTCGCAGTTTTTTCACCTACTCCTTTAACACCCGGAATATTGTCGGAAGCATCTCCCATGAGTCCCAGCACATCTATTACTTTCTCCGGAGGCACGCCGAACTTCTTTACAACGCCATCAATATCAACTATCTCCACTTCTGATGTTTTATTGCCATAAAGATTTCGTGCGGGCTTATAGAGAAACGTCTTGTCAGTAACAAGCTGCATATAATCTTTATCGGGAGTGACCATATAGCTCAGAACTTTTTCCTTTTCTGCCTGCTTCACAAGAGTTCCGATAATATCGTCAGCTTCATATCCATCGAGTTCAATCATTGGTATGCTCATTGCCTTCACGACTTCTTTAGTCATATCAATTTGCCATGGCATGTCTGTAGGAATTTCTTCACGGTGAGCCTTGTAGTCTGGAAATTCTTTGTGTCTGAATGTAGGCGCAGCCGTATCGAAGCAAACTGCAATGTGATCCGGCTTCTCGTCTTCAATTATCTTTACAAGTGAATTAACGAAGCCGAAGACTGCTGAAGTATTCTTTCCTTTTGAGTTGATCAACGGGCTTGAGATCATGGCAAAATATGCCCTGTAGATCATAGCCATTGCGTCAATCAAAAATAGTTTTTCAGGCAAAGCAAAAGGGATAGTTATAGAAGAAAGTTAATCATCGTTAAGAGAAAAGGTAAGCATCAGGAATGCAGCGCAAGCAGGGGGATCCTGGTATGATAAGCCATTTTTTTCGTCAGACTCTTGTTGAATATTCTGTCGAATAAGGTTCTCTTCTTTATTGTCATCGCAAGCACATCTACATCGTGAGAGTTGACGTAATCATTGATGCCTTCTAAAACGTTTTCTTCATGCACAAGTTCAAGATTGATTCTGTCATAACTGGTTGCGCTCTTTATCTTATCAAATTCCCGCTTGTTCAGTTCTTCCGTATCTTTGCCTTTTTCGATGATGTGAAGAAGTGTGATGTCTGCATCACAGATCTCTGCAAATGAAAGCAGTTTGTGAAATGATGGCAATCCTGACTTAATATCATCATATGCATAAACGATATTGTTTATCTCTCTGTAACCTGTATTATGTGGAATTGCAAGTACCGGAACGGTTGATTTTTCAATAATGCTTGCCGTATTGCTGCCAAGTATAAGTTCGGTTATTCCGCTTGCTCCGTGAGTTCCCATTACCACGATATCAATCTTGAAGTCTTTGATCATTGAAAGCGTTTCATCAACCACCAATCCCTGGGAAACAACCGCTTCAGTACTGAACAGATCATTACCTGCTTCGTCCTTATTGGAATTCACGATCCTTGTTTTCAGGTCTTCAAGCGATTCCTTTGCAGACTTTTCCTCTTCCTGATATGCTGACAGATATATCTCGGCCGGCATATTGGGATCAATAAGCTGAACGCTGTAAGCATGGAATAATATCAGGTTTCCTTTAACTAATCTGGCAATCTCAACAGCGAAACTCAGGGCATTTTCTGCATTTTGCGAAAAATCCGTCGGCAATAAGATGTTCTTCATTGAATACTCATTTGGTTGGCGAAAAGTCTTAAAATTTGTTCTTTATTACAATTGAATAATTTTTGTGGAATTTTGGACAGTCTTTCCCAAATTCAATATTGGTAAATGAAAATTCCAAATTGAACACATGCCATTTTGTCATGCTAGCTTACCTTACATAAGATAGGTCAATTATCTCAGTATCTAAAGTACATACATATAAACAAACTGCTTTGCTATATTTGCCAAATCAAAAATTTGAGGATAGATTTACTCAGTTCATGATAGTTGAATTTTTATAAATTAACCAATCAACAAAAAATGAATTCAATGAAGTTGAAGCCTGCTTATGCATTAATTGCCATATGTTTTGCGGCAATGACATTTGCAGCAAGCGGTTGCAGTTCTTCTATGAAGTATCCGGCGGTATCGGATACACAGACAAGAACTTACAATCCGGGACAAATAGTCTGGAGAGATCTCATTACTCCCGACCCGAAGAAAGCAGCTGATTTCTACAAGAAAGTTTTCGGTTGGACATCTGAAAATACAGGTTCGGAAAGTGATCCTTACTGGATTTTCAAAAGTAACGGCAAGAGAGTTGGTGGAATGATTGAAATGCCGGACGCAAAATCCAATGCGGGCGGAGAATGGATAAGTTATGTTTCGGTTGCCTCAGTTGAGCAGGCAGCGAGCAAAACAAGAACTGCCGGCGGATCGGTGCTGAGAGATCCCGTCGAAATGGAAGGCAGGGGAATGGTAGCTTTGCTTTCGGATCCGCAGAAAGCAGTATTTGCTGTGATCAAATCAAACGGAGGTGATCCAACAGTTAAGGAAGCAAATAATAATGAATGGCTCTGGTCTGAACTTTGGGCAAACAATCCTGAAACTTCAGGACAGTTCTACGGGAATCTGCTTGGTGCAAAGATCGATGAAAAGACAATTGACGAAAGAACATATCGTATCATTGATAAAGACAGCAGAAGATGCGCGGGCATAATTCAACACCCTGTTGAGGACAAGCGCTCACACTGGCTTCAGTACATAAGAGTAAGTGATATTAAAACTACATTGCAGAATGCGAAAGATGAGGGAGCGACTGTACTTATTGAGCCTGATGAAAAGATCAGAAAAGGAAGTGTGGCCGTGCTTCTGGATCCGACCGGAGCCCCGTTTGCAATTCAGCTCTGGCCATACAACTAATATCATTCCAAAACCTAAAAAGAATTTTAAAAATGAAATTGATAATTAAGCTTTTAATTCTGCTCATTATAATAACAACTTTCTACTCATGCACCGGTGTTTCGGTTGGAACAAGTTTTGGTGTAGGTTACGTTGGCGGTCCGTACGGCGGATATGGAAGTTATGGAGGATACGGCATGTATCCGCGTGTTAACGTCGGCGTTTACGGCGGGGGATACTGGAGATAATTTCTCTTTTTGGTTTGACGAAAGTAATGAAGTGACGATCAAAGAAATATTGAACGAACTTGACATGAAGCACCCAATCCAATGATTGGGTGCAAGTCAAGTTTAAGAATAGCTTTGCGAACTATTTGATAACGACCAAAGATTTGATCTTTGAGAATTCGGGAGTATCCATCCTGTAAAAGTACACACCACTCGCAAGACTTGTTGCATCCAATACCGTTTCATAACTACCCGCCTGAAAATTTCCTTCAACCAAATTCATTACAATTCTTCCGGTAATATCGTAAAGCAAAATTTTCGCAGAAGATGACTTAGGAAGATCAAACCTTATCTTCGTAACCGGATTGAATGGATTCGGATAGTTGTTGAACAATTCATACTTGTCAGGAATGGTTGTTCCAATCTGATTTATACCTGTTACTACTGTCCTGAAAACAAATGTAGTTGACCAATTACTTATACCTCCTAAGTTTTTTGCATTAACTCTCCAGAAGTACAAAGTATTTATATTTAATACATTTGATGGTATGCTATATGAAGAAAGAACAATACTGTCCTTATCAAAAACAATATTGTTGAAATTCAGATCTGTTGCAATGTTGACTCTGTAAAATGCCGCATTGCTGGAATTTTGCCAGTCAAGACCGGGTGTCAAAGAAACATTACTCGAGTTATTTGCCGGAGTTATTAGTACAGGAGGCAACGGCGGTGGAACATTCATGGTTGTGAAATTCCAGGTAGCTGACCAGGGACCTGCGCCAATATTATTACTTGCATTTACTTTCCAGTAATACCTAGTGGAATATGTAAGATAAACGGATGGAATTGAGTATAGAGATGAAGTCAAATTTCCAATGTCAAGGATAACACTGTTGAATGCCGAATCAATGGCAACTGTCACTCTGTATGAACTTGCAGCGGCAACATTTTCCCAATCAAGCGTTGGTGTAAGAACAACTGAATCCGATCCGTTGGGTGGGGAAAGCAGTTGTGGAGCTGCAGGAGGGGAAACAGTTGTAAAATTCCAAATCGCAGACCATGATCCTGTACCGTTGTTATTGGTAGCATTTACTCTCCAATAATACTTCGTACCATACGATAAAACTGATACGGGAACTACATAATTCACTGTTGTGATATTTCCGACACCTGTTACTATGTTTGTAAACAGGCTGTCTCTGGCTACTTCAACTCTGTAACTGTTTGCTCCAGGTACAGCTGTCCAAGTCAATACTGGTGTTATAATCACATTAACTGAGCCATTCCCGGGAAACACGAGTACGGGCGCAAGAGGAAGAAAACTAATTGTCCTGAATTTCCAAACAGTTGACCATTGACCGGACCCAAATGAATTCTGCCCGGAGATTCTCCAATAGTAAGCTGTATCGTAATTAAGTACAGAAGAAGGAACCGAAATTTGTGACTGAGCAATTCCGGACTGATCAAAAACTGTCGATGTGAAATTTGAATCCCTTGAAATCTGTGCCCTGTATGTGTTCGCGTTGATAACATCCTGCCAGTCAAGCTGTGGTGTTAGTGACACATTGATTGTGCCATTTGCAGGAGATGAAAGAACCGGCGGCAGAGGTAACGAAGTTATTGTTCTGAAATTCCATGTAAGTGACCACGGTCCTGGTCCATTAAAATTAAATCCTCTTACCCTCCAAAAATATTTGGTGTCATTATTCAAAATTAGAGTGTCTATCTGATATTGAGTCGGTGTAATGTTAGATTGATTGATAATCAGACTTCCAAATAGCGAATCAACTGATACGTGAACTTCATAAAAATCAGTTAGAGCTGCACTATTCCAATCAAGCAAGACAGTAGTAAAAACATTTTGAGAACCGTTCTGCGGAGATACTAATGTTGGAGCAAGTGGTGTTGGATCAATAGATGGAATATACCTTATGCCTACAAGCTCTCCTCTTCCTATCGGTGCACCGTTGACATGTGAGCCTGCCAGTGAATCAGATTGGCAAACCATTTGAACAGTCCAGGTATTGCCCATGACATTATTCGTAGGAGAAACGCTAACATATCTCCAATCCCTGAGCGGTTGGGCAGGAGTGAGCCTTTCGGGAGCCGTCCAACTGTTTCCGTTATCAAGTGAATATGCAGACCAAACTGCAAAATATCTGTTAAAGTCAGTTCCTTCCTGAGCAGTAGTTGCATTGAAAGCTACGAAAATTGAATTCCCTGTTGATGATCTTCCTATCGAAGGTCTGCATAAAGGAAGAAATGCGTCTTGAGTATTTCCCGTGTTTTGATAAAATGGTACGTTAAACTGACTAGCAATCACAATCGGAGTACCTCCGCTAATAACAGGTGACCACACTCTTATTTGAGAAGGAAGTGCAGGAAAGAATGCCGATTCTGTCATCAATGATGTGTTAAAGGAAACATAAGGCTGATTATTATTTCCAAAGACCATACTGACTCCTCTCAGACATCCGATTGAATCAGTATTTACATTCCAATCCCAAATTCTTTGCTTTGGTGTCCATGTTAGTCCGCCATCAGATGAACTTCTATAAAATACATCATTCGGATCTACATCATCGGACCCAATAAATGCATGACCTACAGTTCCGTTTGGTGCCAGCGCAAGCGAATATGTCTCTGCCTGATCTCCGGGATATGTTTGATATCCGGAGAAGGTTCCGGGAGGTGCAATATTTGTTGCCCTATTCGTATAGGAGTAAATTTGACCGTTGATTGAAGCTGCAAACGAAATATTGTTGTTCGGAAGACAAATTAAACGCGGCCATATTGGATCTCCTTCTGTGGAAACACCAGGATCAATTTCAGTAAAAACTCCAAATCCGGCTCCCTGATCATAATAAATCTTTGTACGCGAACTTGTTCCGTTTGTGGTGTTTTGATTTGCAACTACAGCAGCCCCGCTAACTAAACCGCTTATTGCCGGGAAGCCGCTTCTTGCAGTTGAAGGTACATCACCCATATTACTCCAGGTTGCCCCAAAGTCACTACTGAAAAGATATGCACATCCCCTTGTTGCAAAACCGGGAACAAGTGAATACATGAACACTGCATGCACATTAGCCGGTGTAATCGGGTCCTGCCATATCTGCTGCGGAACCCCATTCGATTGAAGATCATAAACTGTAGATGTCGAAGTTGAGCTGAACAATACTGTCCCGCTTTTGGTTTTTACCGGATCAAGCTGAATCCGATACTGCGTATTTACTCTAAAGTCTTTTTCAGATGGCTTTACTATCACTTGCTCTGAACCTGTGACCGGCTTTGGTTTGGAAACATTTTTGCGCTGGGCAATAGCAATGTCGGTGCAGGAGAGAGAGTAAATCGTAAAAAACATTACTAATAGTAGATGTAAGTTTTTCATAAGAGTAGTTCTTAATTTTAAGATGAACAAACTTAAGCGAAATGTCATCCAATTAGTAACCACTTTTTCATGATAATGTATTAACCGTGAAGTGCGAAGGGCAGCCCTAAAAAGTTCGCATAGGACCATGCTGGCAACTGAGATAAATCCGCAAGACGTTATTGCAGATCTTAATACTACATTGCAGAAAGTCAAAGAAGTCGGAGCGATTGTACTTATCGAACGTGAGAAAAGAATCTGAAATGGAAATGTGTAAGTATTATTGGATCCGATCGGAACTCCATTTGCAATTCAACTTTGGTGATACAACTAAAATCATCACAAATCATAAAACGAATTTTAAAATGAAATTGATAATTAAGCTTTTAATTCTGCTCATAATAATTACAACATTCTACTCTTGCACCAGTGTTTCTGTTGGAACAAGTTTTGGTGTAGGTTACGTTGGCGGCCCTTACGGAGGTTATGGAGGTTATGGAGGTTA
>CALEVL010000119.1 GCA_937924675.1 uncultured Ignavibacteria bacterium
GGTTTTTCACAGTTCAAGAATTATGGCATAAAGGGCGGATTACAGTTTAATGGCTTAATGCCATTTTCAGAATTTGACAGCAAATTCTCTTTCATTGGAAGAGGTTTTCTTGATTTTGAATTATCAAATACCCTTGCTCTTGAATTGGGAGTTGGATATGGTCAGTACAATACCGAAGACAATTTCAATGCGCATGTAATGACAGGAACGATGGATCATTCACTCGAAGTCAAGACTGACATTATACCTATTGATGCAAGATTGAAGATGACACCTTGGTCAAGCACCAAGACAAGTTGGAATCCGTATTTCTATGTGGGAACCGGGCTGTTACACTATTCAGTAAAGGAAGCACCGGGTGTTTCAGTTTCTCCTCAGTACTCCGAATTGAAAGATGGCTGGACAGGATTCATTCCTGTTGGCGTTGGAACGGAAATAAAGCTCTCAAAAAGCGTAATGCTTGATCTTCATGTGGGTGCTTCATACACATTTACAGACCTGCTCAACAATTTCGTAATCGAAGATTATAAGGACTCCTGGTTAGAGGGCGGCCTTGGAATTTCGTTTGGTGGAACAGACTGCAACGTTGATGAAGATAATGATGGACTTATGACTTGCCTTGAAGAGCAGATTGGAACAAATCCTCTGGTAGCCGATACCGACAGCGATGGTCTTAATGATGGTGCAGAGTACAATACTTACAAGACAGATCCTAAGAACAAAGATACAGACGGTGACACTCTTACCGATGGAATGGAAGTCAACACTTACAATACCAATCCGCTGAACAAAGACACAGATGCTGATGGTCTCAAGGACAACGAAGAAGTGAACGATTACAAGACAGACCCGCTTGACAGCGATTCAGACAATGATGAATTGATGGATGGTGCTGAAGTAAAGACCCACAGGACAAATCCACTCAATCCTGATACAGATGCAGGATCAATTTATGACGGAGTTGAGGTTGCAAGAGGTACTGATCCTCTAAACCCTGCTGATGATGTTCCGGTAGTTCAGAAGGAAGAGCCAATCAAAGTTGGTCAGGTGATAACACTTGAGGGAATTAATTTTGCGACAAACAGTGCAGAGATTTCATCACTTGCAGAAGACAAGCTTGAAAGAGCTCTCAATGCTATGAAAGAATATCCAAACCTTGAAGTCGAGATCAGCGGACATACCGACAACACAGGTGGCAGGGCTCACAACATGAACCTTTCTGAGAGAAGAGCTGAATCAGTGAAAGAATGGTTTGTAAGCAAGGGCATTGATGCCAGCAGAATTACAACCACAGGTTACGGCCCGGATCAGCCGATCGATACGAACGATACCGAAGAAGGAAGATTCAAGAACAGAAGAATTGACTTCAAGAGAACCAAGTAATTTGCTCCAAGTTACATTTTATGAGAGCTGTCTTATGAAAATGAGACAGCTTTTTTTTTATTCTTTTCTAAACTGTAAGTAATAGTCTATCCACAAGCTTCGTTGTACCTTTTACTGCTTTCTCACATATGAATTCAAAGTTTTTGTCGTATGGCAGATAACCCGGTCGTTCCGGATCAATGACATAGATTCCGGAACCTCTTGGAACAAACTCAAGCAAACTTGCAGCCGGATAAACTACAAGGGATGTTCCAATAACAATGAAGATCTCTGCTTCAAGAGCAAGTCTGATTGCAATTTCCATCATAGGAACAATTTCTCCAAACCATACAACATGTGGCCTGAGTTGTGATCCTTCCTCACACTTGTCACCTATTTTGATGTCCCTTCCGTTGAGATCATATATTAAATTTGGATTAACGGAACTTCTGGCTTTATCAAGTTCACCATGAAGGTGAATTACATTTGTCGATCCTGCCTTCTCATGAAAGAAATCAACGTTCTGAGTTATAACCGTAATGTCAAACTTTTCCTCGAGCTTCACCAAAGCGGAATGGGCGTCATTGAAAGTGACGCTGTGCATTTGCCTTCTGCGCTGATTGTAAAAATCCAGAACAAGTTGCTTGTTCCTTCTCCATCCTTCCGGCGATGCAACTTCCATCACATTATGACCTTCCCACAGCCCTCCGGCATTTCTGAAAGTTGAAAGTCCGCTTTCAGCACTTATCCCTGCCCCCGTCAATACTGCAATCTTTGTTTTCATAAGAGTAGGGGCAAAACAAAGATTAAATTGTTTTGCCCCGCTAAAAAATTTACGAAAAGTTTGTCCTTATTTTTTGCCTGAGACCTTCTCTATCAGATACTGAGCAACTGCATCAGCTTCCTTTGGTTTCAGAGGTTGTGCCGGCATTGGCGGATATTCAGGATTCTTTTTAACCGGATTAAGAATGTATGAAGATAATTTCTTCACATCACCGTTATAAGTAGGAATTGTCTGCTGATATGGGGGTCCGACAAGCTTAACATCAAACTTGTGGCATGCGACACAAAGACGGTTGTAAATTTCTTCACCGTTAACACCGGAAACATTTACTGTCTTCGATTTTTTCTGAGCCTCAAGTTCGAGAGCCTTCTGGTTTGTCACAATAAGATTTTTCTGAACGGCAATGCCAAATGCCGAGTCATTTTTCAAGACAAGGAATATTGCGCTAAGCATAAACACATAGAATGCAGCGGCAATATACTTTGTGTCTGAATTCCTGATAACGGCATATACAAAATTGCAAAGCATTAATAGCGCAATGAACGCAAGTCCTGTAAAGACAAACACTGAGCCTGACAATGCGACATTGGGTATAAAGAAGAAACTCATGAATAAAAAAACCGGAAGCAATGCAGCTCCTGTAAAAGCTATTTTTCCGCCAATGTTTCTGGCAAAATCTGCATACTCCTTTTCCATATCGTGCATTCCACCTTGCCACCCAAAGAAGAAAAACAGAATTGCAACGCCGGAAGCAGTAACTGAGAAAACGATTAACATAAGGAAATTTATGAATGTAGATCCCGAAAGAAACATCTGGGCAATATTCTGAAAATCCTGATATCTGTCCGAATTAAGTGCGATTGAAGTACCTCCCGCAAAGAACAAAGCAGTGATTATCAAAAGTACCAGTCCCCACAATCCCGCATTAGAATTTGTATTTAGCAGATCAAATTCATAATCTGATACTTCTTCCGGAACTTTCGTCTCGAGTTCATGCTTGTCGAGTCCGCTAATATCCTTGAATGTCTCTATGAGAGATTCGATTTGAAATGTGCTTTGGTAACTGTACACGAAACTCACTGCAATCGTAAGCAAGAGAGTAGCAACAAGCAACAGACTAATAGAAATAACGCTTTGTCCGAAGAGAAGCTGCGCATAACAGAAAGTAATAGAAAGCAGAGGGATAACGCCAAGACCTACACCCACAAACCTGTTAATAGCAAGCTTGTCAATAATGTCTTTTGCAAATCTAATAAACATCTGATTCCGGTGTTTTCTTCCGTATGAATTGAATATTACGGAAAAAGCAGTTCCTCCAAGCAACATTCCGAAGAAGGGAAGAAATATAATCATTGCCAATCCAAGTATGACCTTTATCATCAGCAGATGCTGAGTGGTTGCCGGTATTACAAGGTTTTGTAGAAAATCCATTTAGCGTATTGTGTTGAGTTATTCCAAAAATAGTTTTATGAGCTTATCCAAAGAGAGCAAGGTGATAGTAAGCAAAACAAATACATTAATCCTCATGAACATGCCTTTGTAAATTTTGCTTTCGCTTCCTTCATACTTTCTGAATTTTACTGATTCGGTAAATATCCATGCGCAAAGCATGAGCAACGCTATTCCTGATACGAAATAATTCAGGATACCGAAAAAATTGAACGACAGTGCTACGGCAATTGTCAGAAGCAGCCAACAGAAAGTAATATTCATAAGCTGCTGTCTGGTCAGTACATTTGTAAGAGTAGGATATCCGCCTTTTGCATAATCACTTCCGTAAACCAGAAGAAGTATCCAGAAGTGCGGAATCTGCCAAACGAAGAAAAATGCAGCAACAATTAATATCTTCGGATCAAACATTTCACCGCCTGCCGCAGTCCACCCGGCAATGGGGGGCAGTGCACCAACAAGCGAACCGGGAATTATTGCAAGTGCCGTTACTTTTTTCAGAGGAGTATAAACTGCATTGTACCAGAAGAAAGTCAGCAGACCTATAAGCAACGTAGTTACATTCGAGCCAAAGTAAAGTAACAGCGAACCGGAGATCAGAAAGAATGCAGTTATAAGAAGGACACTGAGCGGAGTCGCTTCTCCTGAAGGCAGCGGTCTGTTCTTAGTCCTATCCATCAGAAAATCGCTGTCTCTTTCCTGATAATGATTCAATGCTGCTGCACCGCAGGCAAGAAAGAATATTCCGACAACAGGAAATGCCGAGAAGGAAGACAGATTCTCTGAAGCAAGAATATATCCGAGTGTTGTGGTGAAAGAAACGAGAATTGTTATTCTCAGCTTAATTACTTCAGTTAGTATTTTTAGCTTATGAGATAACCTGCTCTTGACAACAGAATCTGTTGTTAGTTGTTTCTTATTTGCTACTGTTGTTTCGATGATCCTTATCGGAAATTTATTTTTTCAAAGTGTCTTTCTTCATTGCTGACGAGTCTTTAACCGAAGCTGAAGTCTTCAGAGTATCTGAACTTGTTTTGAGAGTATCTGAACCTGCTTTGAGAGTATCTTTAGCACCGGCAGTTGTTTTCAAAGAATCTGTTGACTTTGCGGCCGAAGTATCTGCCGGGAAATAATTCTTCCACACAAGGAAGTCTTCTTCAGGCAATACTGTCATCTGCGCATACATATTCCAGTGATTCAGTCCGCAATACTCGGCACATGCTGCATAGTAATTGCCAAGTTCATTTGTTCTGATCCAGTAATAGTTAATTCTTCCCGGAATCGCATCTTCCTTAACCCTGAACTGCGGCAGATAAAAGCTGTGATTAACATCTAATGAACCTATCTCAAACTTCACATCGTGATTGACCGGAAGATAAAGTGTGTCTGATTTCTTCTTGTTGTCATACTCAAAACTCCATTTCCACATCTGTCCCGTCACTTTTACGACCATTGCGTCTTTTGGTACATCCCTCATGTTCCTGAATCCTGACCAGCTGATAAAGAACATTATCATTACAAGTATAACGGGAATTATTGTCCAGACAATTTCGAGTGTTGTGTTTCCTTCGATGTCTTCGGGCACAGGATGTCTTTTCTTGCTGTATTTAAACAGGAAGTAAAGCATAGCAACTGTGATTATTAGCAACAACACAATTGATGTTCCGGTAATCATCCAGAAAGTCTGGTCAACCTGAGTAGCTATATCCGGTCTCATGTATTTAGAATCTGAAAGTTAAATCGAAAAATGTTAGTATTAGAACAATTACAAAAACAAGGATGCAAATTCCAATGAATATCTTGAGAAGTTTATTATCAAACTTAACATGCATGAAGAAGTTTACAACAAAAAGTGATTTGACCGTAGCAATGATCAAAGCTACAGCGAGAGCGAGACTGCCAAGATTTATTCCGGCAATTGCAACTGTTATTGCCGTGAGTGAAAGTAATCCAATCCAAACCAGAATGTTAACTCCGTAACTCGGGTGATGGGCTTCAGCTATATGCCCGTCGTTGTGTTCGTCGTGATGATTGTTTGTATCCATCTGCTTAGTGAATTAAATAGAATAACGGAAAAAGGAAGATCCAGATTATATCAACAAGATGCCAGTATAGTCCGGCATTCTCAAGACGCTGAAAATTTGTCGCAGTAAGAACGTCTTTCTTGATCTGCCACATCACGAATCCGATAAAGGCAAGACCCACAACAATATGAAGTCCGTGAAGGCCTGTCATCACATAATACAGCCCGAAATACATGATTTCTCCATCACTCATATCCTGCAGAGCGGGACCTTTTGGATATATGCCGTGATGAAACTTGGCACCCCATTCAAAATACTTGTTCACCAAAAACAGCAATCCGAAAAAAACTGTAATCCAAAGAAAGGAAAGGCTTAATCTCTTATTTCCTTTTTGAAGAGCAACTATGCCTAGAACAACGGTAAGACTGCTTGTGAGAAGTATAACTGTATTTACACCCCCCATAAATACATCCAACTCACCGGAAGCTACAATGAACGCTTCGGGATAAATGTATCTGTAACTTGCATACAGAAGAAACAAACCTCCAAACAGGAGTACTTCCGTAAAGAGAAACAGCCACATGCCCATCTTTGAACCAAAGTCATCGCGGTGCATGTGAATTTCCTGAACTTCTTCGACAGCCGTGTTTACGTTATTACTCATTCTGATTCCTCCTTTTTCCTTCTTGCTATTTCAGGGTGCTCGTACGGTCCGTGATCAACCGTTGGTATTTCCTCAAAATTAAGTAACGGCGGCGGCGAAGGAACAGTCCATTCTAAAGTAGTTCCGCCCCACGGATTTGAAGATGCTTTCGAACCGCTTCTCAAACCTGAGAGAAGATTTGCGATCATAATCAGAATTCCTGACACAAGTATCCATGAGCCGACCGTTGATATGAGATGATATATCTGAAACTCAGGAAGATAATCATAATACCTTCTCGGCATTCCCATATAGCCCATTATGAACATCGGGAAATAAAGAATATTAAAACCAACGCCTATTATAATTGCAGCTACCTTAGCCATCTTTTCATTGTACATTTTGCCGAACATCTTCGGAAACCAGTAATGAACCGATGCAAAGAAAATTATTCCCATGCCTCCAAACATCACATAATGAAAGTGTGCAACAACATAGTAAGTATCAGTTACATGAAGATCTGTATTAAGAGCACCGAGTACGAGACCCGTGAGTCCGCCAATTGAGAATATAAAAATAAACAGCATCGCATAAAGCATCGGAGCCGTCATATCAATGGAACCTTTGTATAGAGTCGCAACCCAGTTGAAAACCTTTATGCCTGAAGGCAGCGCAACTATAAATGTAAGCAAAGAAAAAATGACTCTTGAAGTATCGCTGATTCCGCTTGAGAACATGTGATGTCCCCATACTAGATAACCAACCAGCGCAATTGCCAAGCTGGAAATTGCAATCGGAACGTAACCAAAGATCGGCTTTCTTGCAAACGTCGGTATGATCTCTGAAACAACACCCATTGCCGGAAGTATCATGATATAAACAGCAGGATGGGAATATATCCAGAACAGATGCTGATAAAGGATCGGGTCACCGCCGAGTGTAGGATCAAAGACACCTATACCAAATGCTCTTTCAAGAATGATGAGCACCAGAGTGATACCCACAACAGGGGTTGCAAGGACCTGTATCCATGATGTAGCATATATTGACCAGATGAAGAGCGGCATTCTGAAGAAAGTCATTCCAGGACACCTGAGTCTGTGAATTGTTGTTATGAAATTCAGTCCGGTAAGAATAGAAGAGAAACCAAGTACGAAAGCAGCAAAAACTGACATCGAAACATTAGTGGTTGTTCTTACGCTGTAAGGCACATAGAATGTCCATCCGGTATCAACCCATCCGCCGCTTCCAAAGAGAGAAAATATTGCAAGTGCACCGCCGATAATGTAAAGATACCATGACAGTAAATTAAGCCGCGGAAATTGAACATCCATCGCACCGATTTGAATCGGCAGAAAAAAATTGCCGAACACCGCAGGAATACCGGGAATGATAAACAGGAATATCATTATGACTCCGTGCAGAGTGAAGAGAGAGTTGTATGTCTGCGCCGTCATGATGGTCATGCCGGGAGTAAGCATCTCAAGCCTCATAAGCACACCGAAAGTCATTGCCGTAAGAAAGAACACCGCCATACAGCACAGGTACATTATACCTATCCGTTTATGATCGGTTGTCATCAGCCAGGACAATATTCCTTTGTGCCTGCCTTTGACGTGATAAAAATCAACTTCAGCCGCGCCATGCGCAGCGACAGTTCCGTTTGCCATTTTTTATGTTAATACCGTTTTGTTGTTTACCTTTTTTTTCTTGAACACAAGGATGCCAATGAATATGCCGAGCAAAATCAATATTCCTCCACCGGCAATTCTTGTAACATTGAGCACATACTTCTTTGCACCTGCATCATAACTGAAACACATCTTGACAACCTTTGCTATTGTCGGACTTATTCTTCCTTCGCCGGCTTCTGTGATTGCCATCTTAAAATCAAACGGGAGGTAATCAGTGCCATAAAGGTATCTTACAAGTTTTCCTTCTGATGAAAGTACCATTATGGAAGCTCCGTGCACAAAGTCACTTCCCTGCCTCTGAAATTTGAAACCAAGTGTGTTTGTAATTTTCGCAATGCTTGCACTGTCTCCGGAAAGAAATCTCCATGAATCAGCAGGAATATCTCTGTTCAGGGTCTTTAGATAATTTTCTTTTTTTGAAGAAGCTAGTTTGTAATCTTCACTGTGATCAAAACTGATCGTAAGCACATTGAAATCTTTTCCCGGTACAAGATCCGTTCGCCCTACAACGGTCGTCAATCCGTTTAGTAACGGACTGCAAATTCCGGGACATCTGAAATAAACCAGTGAAACCACAGTAGGCTTGGTGATAAGTGATTTCAGATTCACATCATTTCCAGTCTCATCTTTCAGTACTATATCATCAGGCAGCACATTACCCAGTTTCTCAACAATACCAATCTCAGGTTCTTCAACCGGATTCTCAGCAAATAGTGCAGAGCTTCCAAACACGAAAACTATATGCAACAGTAACGCGATACTATGGATCAATTTACTTTTTTTCATACTTTATTTCTTGCAAACACTCCTGTAAGATACTGATAAACTTGTGTCAATGCTTCAGGACTCATTCTGATAGCTTCTGCTTTGAAACCTTTGTTAAGGGGATCAATACTGAGAAATTTCACAAAAGCTTCCTGATTTTCTGTCCATGACAAATTTGAAGCCAACGAATTCAATGCTTTGCCGGAATTGGAAACAATTTTCTTGAATTGCATGGCAGCATCTGAATTATCATTTGACACATAAGTTAGAACGTTCGACAGGTCTTGTTTCAAGGTATCATAATCGAGCACTTCAAGTTCCATCGCAAGTTTGACCGGAATTTGATTTGCAGCTTTTACTCCCTGTGAAAGACTATACTTTGCATCAAGCTTGGCAATGTCTTCCGGTGCTTCTTTTGGATATGCCGGATTAAAAGACTGAACGTACTGAAGTATTGCAAACCTGTCTTCCGGTGGAATTGTGCTGAAGCTTGCCATACCGGTATTGGGAATTCCTTCCTGCAGGGTCACATACATCTCGGATATCTTTTTTCCGATTTTCCATGTCTGTGCATTGAGATCCACAAAATTTCTTGGAGGAGGATTTAATGCACCACCGGCCGGACCGTTGCCTGCACCGGTTTCTCCATGACAACTTGCACAGTTCGAATTATATAAACTCTTTCCTTTTTCAACAAGAGCCGGGTCAGTAGTGGTGAATTTGACAATGTCTATCGGCGGAGTTGTAGTACCCTTCTTTACGGGAAGGCTGACGCGCATATTGGAATCTGCAGCAAGCATTCCTGGCGAATAGAACAAATTGTTATAGTCAAGAGTGCTGACATATCTTGTGCCAAGAAAGACTAAGAATGCAAGCAGGAGCATATAGAGAATTCCATACGACTTCTCAAGTCCTGCAAATAGTTTATCCGAATCCGTTTCATTATTATTACTCATTGCAAAAATTAATTTAAATGAAAATACAAACCGCGCTCAAGCTTTGGATCACCTACAGGTACAAGATTAAACTTGCCGGCCATATAATTGAAGACGAGAGCAATTATTCCGAATGCAAGAATAAGAAATCCAAGTTCATTCCAGCTGAATACAAATCCGTCTTTAAAATATGTTGGCATTATAATCCAATACAGATCATAGGCATGCGCATAGAGCAACCACATAGCCATAAACGTAACCAGTTTCGGGTTAGTCTTCGCACTTCTGGGAAGAAGTATCAGGAACGGAATTACGAAATGAATAAAGATAAGTCCGAGTGAGAAATAAATCCATGTTCCCTCCATCCTGTTCATGAACCAGAAAGTTTCTTCTGGAATATCTGCATACCAAATCAGCATGTATTGTGAGAATGCTATGTAAGTCCAGAATACATTAAAGGCAAACATCAATGTTCCGAAACTGTAGTACTTCTCGTAATCAACCTTGAATCCGAAATAGCCGCCTTCATTCAGGTTAACCGAGACATACGCTGCAACAGAAATTGCCGCAACAAGAGTTCCTGCAAAGTAATAAACACCAAACATAGTTGAGAACCAATGCGGCTCAAGACTCATCATCCAGTCTATTGCAGCAAAAGAGATCGTAAGAATAAAAAGTATTGCAAATGCTGCAGAGTACTTTATGTTCTGTGTTGTCAGAGCCGGATCTTTTGTAATGTCCTGTTTGCGTGAATTGCGTGTGAACAGGAAATAAAATACAACCCATATCAGGATCATGATCCCGGTTCTTGCAATGAAAAATGGTGTATTCAGGTATGGCTCTTTGCCTAGAAGGATCGGATCCGAAGCAACAGCATCGGCATGAGTCCAGTGGAAAAGGTCATGCATTCCGAACAGAAGCGGGATAACCAAAACAGCAAGCAGAACAACAATTGCCGAGAGAAACTCGGAAACTCTCCTGAAGGGAGTACTCCAGTTTGCGCCTACAAGATACTCCAGCGCAACAAGGGCAAGCGAACCGACACCTATGCTTATAAGGAACATATACATCCAAAGGTATCCGAACATAGCTCTGTGAGTGTCAACTGCAAATGCAGCTCCTGCCATGACAGCTCCGACAATGGTTAGTATCATTCCCCATTTGCCTACTGAAGCCGGTAATTTTTTAGTCGTCAATTCCATTTATCAAAAATTATTATACTCAGTTTCTTTATTTTGGAAGATCTTGTTCTTTGGCATTCTTTGCTCTTTGCAATGCCCTTATATAATGCACAATAGCCCATCTGTCATCTCTCGAGATCTGGCTTTCGTAACTTGGCATAACATTCTGCCCGTTTGTAAGAACATGATATAAGTTTCCGTCTGTCCAGTTAATTACTTTGTTGTTATGCAGGCTGGGAGGTTTAGGAAACTGTTCATTGAGTCTTCCGTCACCATCGCCGAAGTAGCCGTGGCATGGACTGCAGAATACGTTGTATCTGTCCTGGCCTCTTTCCAGAATCTTTGAATCAGCCGGTAATGGATTGGCAAGCTGTTTTACCGAAGAGTCCGGCATTCCCTTGTACTCGTAAGGCATGAAGCCTCTTGCCACAGTACCTTCCACAGGCATTCTCATGCCTGATTTGTTCTGGAAGAAATCACTGGGACTTTGCGAATTTATTTTTTCCTGATGCCTCATCCAGTCAAATGGTACAACATCATAGAGCACAACATTCAGTGTAAAGTAGCTGATCAGAGCAGTTAGGCCAGCAACCGCAATAAGTGTAGCTATGAATTTGGAATCGAATATAGGAGTCTTGTTAGTTAGGTTGGATTCACGATAATAAATATTCTGAATATCATGAGCACCCATTGATTCGAACAAAGACCTAATTTCAGACTCGGAAAACTGCTTATCATTTGCACCGATTACGATACCGAACTTATCGGAAGACACATGCTTCATGAACTCCGTATCATTCAAAGGATTGTTGATCTTCGGGAGTTTATTGAGAAGCACAAGCATTCCGATTACAGTTGCAATACCCGTAAGAAGAACTGTTCCTTCAAATGTAATTGGAATTGCGGGTGGAAGCGAGAAGAAAGGCTTGCCACCGATTATGTTTGGATAGTCTGCATCAGACATCCACCAAATCATAAGAAGTGTAAGAAAACATCCGAGCATACCGCCTGCAAATGCGATCGGTCCGACAAGCGGTTTAGTTATTCCCATTGCCTGATCAAGCCTGTGAACCGGGTAAGGAGTAAATGTGTCAAACCTTCTGTATCCTTTGTCTGCAACTTCGGTAGCCGCATTCATGATCTCGTTTGGAGTATTAAACAGTGCCGAGATTGCATAGAGCTTACCGCTTCGGGGTTCCTCGTCTTTACGGGCGTTATACTCTTTGAAGAAATTTAGAATTTTATTTATCATTTGTGTTCTCCGTTGCTACTGTGCGGATGCGGATGTATGCTTGGCTGAGCGCCTTCTACAACCGCCTTTATTTCAGCAATTGAAACAAGCGGCAAAGCCTTCAGGAACAATAAAAGGAATGTGAAGAAAAAGCCAAAACTTCCCAGCAATAATCCAAAATCGGTGATTGTCGGCGTGTACATTGCCCAGCTTGAAGGAAGAAAATCTCTGTGCAATGATGTTACGACAATTACAAATCTTTCAAACCACATGCCCACATTTACCAAAATTACAAGCACCATGGTTATTGGAATAGATCTTCTCACTTTCTTGAACCAGAACAACTGCGGGAAGAGGACGTTACAACTCACCATTATCCAATATGCCCATGCATAAGGTCCGAATGCACGGTTAACAAAAACGAACTGTTCAAAAGTATTTCCGCTGTACCAGGCTATGAAAAACTCCATTCCATATGCATAACCAACCATCATTCCGGTTGCAAGCAGGATCTTGTTCATTTTCTCCAGGTGATTCAAAGTTACGATATGCTCAATGTGAAATACCTTTCGAACGATGATCAGCATCGTTGACACCATTCCGAATCCTGAGAATATAGCACCGGCAACAAAGTATGGCGGGAAGATAGTAGTGTGCCATCCCGGAATTACCGAAACAGCAAAGTCAAAGCTAACGATACTGTGAACCGAAAGAACCAGCGGTGTTGAAATACCGGCGAGGATCAGATAAGCTCTTTCATAGTTGCTCCAGTTCCTGTTGGAGAAATTCCATCCAAGACTTCCTATGGAATAGATTGTCTTCTTGATCTTGCTTGTTGTCCTGTCTCTCAGCACTGCAAGGTCAGGTACGAGTCCGATTCCCCAAAACAGAAATGAGATTGTAAAGTATGTTGATACTGCAAACACGTCCCAAAGAAGCGGCGATGCAAAGTTGACCCAAACGCCGTTCTGATTTGGCAGAGGCAAAAGATATCCTGCAAGCCACGGACGTCCCGTATGAATTATCGGGAAGATGCCTGCGGTCATAACTGCAAAGATCGTCATTGCTTCGGCAAATCTCGCAATACCTGTTCTCCATCTTTGCCTGAACAAGAAGAGGATCGCGGAGATCAGTGTTCCTGCGTGACCGATACCGATCCAGAAAACGAAGTTGACGATATCGAACGCCCAACCGACCGGCTGATTATTTCCCCACTCGCCTATTCCGAAATACAGAGTGTTTGCAAGCGACAGGGCTCCGATCAGCAATGCTGTTAATGATATTGCAAAAGCAATCCACCAGCCCTTAGCCGGTTTGGTGTCAAGGGGTTGGGCAAGAATGCTGTCAATTTCCTTGAAGCCCGCTTTCGACTCTACAAGAGGAAGCTCGCGGGTATAGGTAGAATCATAGCTCAATGCTTCGCCTCCGTGTTTTCGGTTTCATAAACATTTCTGAGTTTGGCAATATATGTAATGTTTGGCTTTACTTTGATTTCATCAAGAACGGTATAACTGAGATCGCTGTGTATCAATTTATGGAGCTCGGATTCCTTAGCATTGGAATCTCCGAAAACTATCGCACTGGTTACGCAGGATTCCTGACATGCGGTCTTCACATTTGAACCGATCACCTGCCTGTTGTCTTTGATTGCGTGTGCTCTTTCTTCCATGATCCTTTGCAAACAGAATGTGCATTTCTCCATAACACCTCTTGACCTGACTGTAACTTCAGGATTTGCCATGAGTGAGAATGATTCCTCCTGCTGTATTGAATCCCTAAACCTGTCTCGGAAATTGTAATAATTGAATCTTCTGACCTTGTATGGACAGTTGTTCGAGCAATATCTTGTACCTACACATCTGTTATATGCCATGCCGTTTATCCCGTCCGCGCTGTGTGTAGTTGCGGCAACAGGGCACACATTTTCACACGGTGCAAAGTCACAGTGCTGGCAAAGCATCGGCTGAAAGCTTGTCTTCGGATCTTCCGGCGTTCCAGAATAGTATCTGTCAATTCTCATCCACTGCATTTCCCTGTTCTTCTGAACCTGATCTTTTCCGACTATCGGAATGTTATTCTCAACATTACATGCTATTACACATTCACCGCATCCGATACACTTGTTTAGATCAATTGCCATTCCCCATTTTGTGCCGGTATGTTCGTATTGCTTGTTTATACTCTCATATTCATTATCACCGTGTTTCTTTCTAAGGAAATCCGGATCTGCCTTGTATTGAAGATATGTTCCTTCCTGAATGATGTGTCTTCTGAATTGTATATCCTTAAGAAGCGGTTCCTCAATATTGTAATGCTCCACGGTTGAAACGATCTCATGCATCCCTCCAAGCTTCTCTACAGTTACATTGTCATAAAGCCAAGGCGAAAGCTTTGCGCCTTTTGAGACCAGCGAGTTTGCATTGAAACCCACATCCTTTCCTACTATTCCGCACTCGCTTCTTCCGTAACCAAGCTGAACGGCTATAACGCCTTCTGCAACTCCCGGTTGAATGAATACGGGAATTTCAAGCGCACCTGCAGATGATGTGATCTTTACAAGATCGCTTGACTCCAATCCTAAAGCTTTGGCAGACTGTACTGATATTGCCGCGTAATTGTCCCACACTACACGAGATAGCGGCTTGGGCAATTCCTGAAGCCATCCGTTATTGGCAAATCTTCCGTCACCGAGATTTCCATTTTGTGTCAGTAGAAGAACAAAGTTGCTTCCTGCCGTCATCAAAGTTGAAGTTGCAACGAACGCTTCGGGCTTGAACACCTGCTGAGTTGCCGGAACATCAGCTGTGCCTGCTGAAGAAGTTGTTGTTACTCTGACTACTCCGTCATTCAATCCCGCATTCCATGCAGTATTGAAAAGCATATCGGTGTTTTGTGCAGCAAGTACTGTTGTTCTCCAGTTTGCCTGAAGATAATTTCTATAGATATCTTTATTATACGAATCTTTACTTCCCGAATTCCAAGCGAGAATGATTTCTTCCTTTTGCCTTGTGTCGTACAACGGAGCTATGACCGGCTGCTGAAGACTTAAGAATGTATTTCTTGTCTGATAATCTCCCCATGATTCAAACATCGAATTGATCGGCAAAACAAAATTACTGACCGCGGTTGATTCATTAATTTGCTCGCTGAGTGAAATTACAAGCGGAACACCTTTCAGAGCTTCCGTATAACGGTAATCTGAAGGAAGCACAAAAGCCGGATTTGAATCAAGATGAATGACGGCACCTACTCTTCCGCCTTTCATGGATGATATCAGAGCTTCCCATTCAGATTTTGGACTCAGCGGAACGAGTGATATTCTTGACTGGTCTTTTGAATGTAATGCATTATTTCCAAGAGCTTCATTGAGAAGATTTACTGCAATATGTGTTGACTCCGGAAGCGCTGAACCTGCAAGCACATAGGATGCGCCCTGATTCTTCTTCAGGTCTGAAATCAAATGATCAACTGCAGTCTTTGAGATACCATACTTTGCAATGAAGTTGGTCATATCATGCTTCTGCAGTCTTGACATTGCAGTGCTGTCTGTAGAGAAGCCGGAGATCTTTTCCCTGCCGATGATCTCTATCATCAAAGCATATACAAACTCCTCAATCGCATCTGTTCTCAGAACGATCCTGTAGTCAGCGTTCATGCCGGTTATAGTTGCATTGCCTTCTACTGAATACAGTCTGTTAAATTCTCCTTTATAAGCATCCCTGTTCTTCACATACATCATCGAGTTCTCGATCTTGTTGCCTTCATTTCCAAGGAAATCAGATTCCAGCGCAAGTATCACCTTCGCCTTATCAAGCTGTACAATCGGCAGATTCTGATTGCCGTATGATTTTTCCCATGCGCTTCTTCGTGTTGATTCATCAAACAGCTCGAATGAATACACTTTGGCGGTAGGATACACTGTCTTGAAATCATCAAGTGCTTTCTTTAGCGTAGGTGAGTTGATGGTATTTGATATGATCGCTATTTCTTTGCCAGATGAGGCAGCAGCCTTGAGCTGAGAAATTATTTTTTCATCGGCAACACCCCATTGAATCTCATTTGAGTTGATCTTGTCCGGCCTTTCAACAGGGTTCTTTAGTCTTTCCGGATCATAAAGATTCATTACGCTTGCCTGACCGATCGCGCAGATCTTTCCTTTGCTGACAGGATGGTCGGGGTTTCCGTCCACTTTTATCGGTCTTCCTTCGATAGTTTTGATAAGAACACCGCATGCATATTCACAGCCATTGCAAGTGGAAGCATAATAGGTTGGAAGCCCTACCGAAATCTCTTCGGGCTTCTTATTGTATGGAACAAGCAATCCCTGATTTCTGTAATTCGAACAACCGGTTGCAGCAACCGCCGCTGAAGCGCTCAGCAGTGCAAGGAATTTTCTTCTTGAAAACCTTGACATGTCGTTGAGATCGGGCTTATCAAGTGCACCATCGGCAAACTCTCTTGCCTTGAGTTTCATGAACTCCGGGTCATTGTGAAGTTCTCTAAAACTTCTCCAGTAATTCGGATCAGTATTATTATTCTCCCGGGATTCCTCTTTGAGGTTATCCGGGTTTACGATCTCACCCGAAATATCTATCACTTTCTTATCCATTATTTTCCTGTCTGTTGTTTCGTTTGACGGCATGAGGGTTTGGCGAAATTTTTATGGATTCTTGTTTCGTGCTGCCGGCGACCACCTTTCTGCCGAATGGAATTGCCGACAAAACTGCCGTTCCTAAAGCAGCTATACCCGTGAGCAGAAAGAATTTCTTTCTGCCAATTTTTTCAGAGCTCAAAATGTCTTTGTTATAATTTGTAGATGACAAACCGTTTTTCATGATCATCTGTGGCAGGATCCGCAATTTGTCGGTCCGTTGTTGATCTTTACATCTTCCTTGCCCGGAATGATATTTCTTATGTTTGCCTCAGGATTTCTGTGGCAGTCAAGACATGCCTTCATGGTAAAATCCTTAACCTGAGACACCACATCCATTTCGGCAACATTGCCGTGGCAGTTTGAACAGTCAATGCCCTTGTTAACGTGAACACTGTGATCAAAATAGGCAAAGTCAGGAATTCTGTGAACTCTGTTCCATTCTATAGGGATGCCTTTAGTGTAGTAGTCGGTAAGCTTTATGATCTCGGGCTTATCCTTTCTTGCGATCGTGTGGCAGTTCATGCACACTGATGCAGAAGGAATGTTCGCATGCCTTGATTTGTCAACATCGGTGTGACAATATCTGCAGTCAATCTTCATTGTGCCTGCGTGAAGCTTGTGCGAGTATGCGATCGGCTGAACGGGGCCATAACCCACGCCGTTTCTTTCGGCATAGGATACATAATAAGTGATCACAAAAACCGCGAGCACTGTAAAGATCAATATAGGTAAGCGTACTTTGAGAGTGTAATCGAGTAGAAAATTCTTCATTAAGAATTAGTTTTTGAAAAGTGTCTGCAAATATATTGAAATTACTTCTTTGTGTCTATCACCTATTTTTTACATAGGAAAAAAAAATCCTGATCAGATTTTATATCCGACCAATTTAATCTTAATTGTGACCGCCTATCTTACAGCAGTCATCCAGTTTGTCATATGCATCTTTGTCAGCCGGCTTGTCATTTGCCTGGTAGCCGGCAAGTGTGACAGCTTTCTCGATTTGATCCTGACTTGTCTTGTCAGCATCAAAGTTCACAGTGAGTTTCTTCTCATCCACATCTACGACAGGCTTTCCGACTCCGTCAATTTTCACTAATGCTTTTTCAATGTTCTTCTTGCACTTTGTACATTGTAAGGTTGGAAGACTGACTGTAATTATTTTTTCATTTTCGACGGAATCTTTGTTTCCGCAGTTAATTGCGCTGTATGCAGCAAGAAATGAGCAAATGATCGTGAATGTCAGGGTTCGTTTCAGTTTATACATAACCGGTGTTAGTATTAATTTTCATTCAAGAGAATATATTTGAATCTCATTGTTCGTTCACTCTCGTGATAGTATGTTAAAATATCAATCGAAATCAACTGAATCAATTCTCAACTTTCGAAGCGTGTTTCAGATTACATGAAACTGCAAACCGTTGAGAGATTGCAGGGTTAGTGAAAGTTTGATGAAACATAAGTCATTTTGTCGCGATGCAAACGCAAAGCGCCAGGACAAAGTCCTGACGCTAATCAAGTTTTCAATGAGATGTATTGCTCCTCACCTTCTGTCAGACTCATTCGATTTGTTCTTTTCGATATCGAACCTGCCATTACAATACGGGTATAAAAGCATCGGCTCAAAGATCAGACGCCAAATAGAATTTCCGACGTGTGCGAATAAACTATCTTTAATTTCTAATTTTTAATTTCGAACTGCTTTAAGGATGTACCACCCCAACAAAGTTAGATGCGTTGTTATCCACTACTGACATGTCAGATGCATCTACATAACTGTCTCCGTTAATGTCAAATGCAGAATAACCATTCAGATAATTGTAGGCGGCATTGTCAACAGCACCCGCATCCGCACCATCAATTGCTCCGTCTGAGTTTATATCTCCGCTGTAAGTACAATATCTACCAGACTTTAATATCTGATTGTTTCCGTATGCCTGTGATGCAGATGTTATGAAGCTGTAAGAACTGGTTGAACCGCGCGTAAATGATATTGGCGCAGAACTCCAAGTCTCAAGTGCACTTCTGTGTCCAAGCTGAATGAAGTAATTTCCCGTTGCAGCAATTTCAAAAGTTGCGGTGCCCGTTCCGGCAGAGTTCAGTAGAATTCTGGCATTGTCAACAATAGCATAGGGTGATGAAGAATTGCGCAGATATATTCTCACTGTATCCTGAACCTGTATCGAACCGTTCCACATTCCTTCAATACCTGCCGTCAGGTTAAGCTGAAAGATGTTCTTGAAATTTCCGGCAAATGTAACCAGAGTTGCTATTCCTGCTTTTGTCATCTTCAGGAAGTATGGTTTATTCAGGCTCGAGTATGTATCGTTCACAGTATGATAGAAAGGCGTAAAGTCGCTGTTGTCTTCGATACACAGCACTGCGGAATAATTCTTCTGCTGAAAAGACTGGTGATCGCTTCCGCCATTAAGTGAAGTGGTAACTTGCGGAACAAGCGTGGGCTGATACAAAGTAACACACTGAGCAAAATCATTTGCGAGCCAGGTCGAAGCAGTATTCGTATTAATATCCAGTGCGCCGTTATTATCGCTGTCATATCCGATCATATCAAAATTCAGCACAGCTATAATAGAGTCTCCTTTTCTGCGCGCAGTATCGGCATACGCCTTGCTACCGTAAAGCCCTCTTTCTTCTTCATCCCATGCCGCAAAAACAATTGTGTAAGGAGAATTGATACCCGACATTATTCTGGCCGCTTCCAGAGTTGCCGCTGTACCGGTTGCATTGTCATCAGCCCCTGGAGCCGCTGTTGTAGAAGGCATGTTATCATAATGTCCGCAAATGATCACATATTGATTCGGATATTTTGTGCCGGTCTTTTTTGCAAGCACATTGATGTTTGTTGAAGTTATTGGCTGATACCATGCGGTAAGTCCGAAACTCTGAAATTTCTCCAGAATATATTGCGCTGCCTTGATATTGCCCGCCTTAGAGTAATGCCTCGTTGTAATGGTATATTGTGCGCCGCCAATCATGGCGGAAGTATCTCCGCAAAGCTGCCGTTCATACTTGTAAAGAGAATCTGCCGACACCTGATTCATTACTGATGCAACGTAAGAGTTGTAAGTTATCTGTGGGATCACTTCAGATGTAAAAAACAGCAGGCAGATCAAAGTAATTGAAATTTGTTTCATAATGGGAAATTTAGTCTGTGAATTCCTTTGGGGCAATACATCTTAATTGCAATTCAGATGCCTTGCAAGAATTCGATTATTCTTAAGAATTGAGGCATTTCTTGTTTCTCCGGATGGAAATTATCCGCAAAGTGAGGAATAAATCCTAATGTGAGTCCATTTTATCTACACATTGATTGTGTTCGGCTTGTACTTGTCATTCTCAGCACCCGGCTGCATAGATTGTACTCTAACAGTCGTCTGCGGGCAGGAAGCAAGGATTCCCTGATTAATATTTACGATTTTGCAAGAAATCAGAAGCTGACATTCAATCTTTAGATAAACCAATCACATCTGTCCAAAACGTTTTACTTGGAAAACAGTTTGCTCGAACCGTTTACATAGAATAAAATCATTTCCGCTTTCTTTTGAACCCCCGATAGAATCATTCGGGGGCAGGCTAAGAAAGCTTGGCAAAGAAACCCTTCGACAACCCTTCGACAGGCTCAGGGCTGTGGCTCAGGGCGGCGAGTCGCCCACCCGCCTGCGTAAAGTGCTGAAGTTCAGTATTCTTCGGGCAGGTTTACCCGGCAAGGACGGGCCCGCCTGCGTAAAGTGTTGTATTTCAGTATTCTTCGGGCAGGTTTACCCGGCAAGGACGGGCCCGCCTGCATAAAGTGCTGAAGTTCAGTATTCTTCGGGCAGGTTTACCCGGCAAGGACGGGCCC
>CALEVL010000120.1 GCA_937924675.1 uncultured Ignavibacteria bacterium
CTCAATTCTCAACTATCTTCATCCTAACCCCATCAGTATTTCCATACACTTCCGGATAATACATCAGCGAGCCTTTTGCAGGATTGACAGAATACTCGCCCGGGATTTCAGCTCTCATAAGATATGAGAATTCATGAACACCTTTCCCGAAATAGGTGGCGAAAAAAACAACCTTGTCATCTCTTACATCTTTGTCAGCATACCACCATCTCCAGTAATATCGATCATAACCGCGATAGTCATCCGCTCCCTCAATCGGAAATGACCAGTCATCCTTTACATATTCAACTCCTGAAGGCAGCGGGTCCTCCAGCATGAAGTAATTGTTGTCATCATCCTTTGAATGTACTTTTACTTTCACAAGTATTACATCGCCACTCTTCACACTGCCTGTGAATGCAACCGGCTTATAGGTGATTCTCTCGCCGCCGTACTCTTCATACTTATTCAGAACAAACATTTCTTTCTCAACTCTGTAGCCGTCTTCTTCTGCCCTGACCTGATCAAATGGCTTGTAGTAATTCAAAGTGGCTGTGAAGTAAACTTTTCCCTTACCCGACTTTTCAATTCTTATGTTATTTGCTCCCGAAAGCAGATCCTTACTCTCTATTCTGATCGCTTCGCTTTTTGTGAATACATCACTCTTTGTCATTTGCTTCTGCAGAATATTTCTGTCATTTACGAAAACACTCACTTGATAGTCAGGATCCAGCTCTTGCGATGTTTTCAGATAGTCAATCATAGAATAAATTATGATTGCAGTCTCCTGAGTGCTTCTCCATGAAGTCCCCTGCCTTTGCATTACAAGCCATCTTATCACCATATCCTTTAGCTCTGATGTTTCATCAATGTTCACGAGAGCTTTCAAAGCCATTGCAGTAGTCTGAACTTTGTCGTCCTGCCAATTATAGTGAAACTGTTTTCCCTCCCAGTATGCTGCACCCTCTCCCTGAAGTTTGATGGCACTTTTCTCAAGTTCTGCAAGAGCTTCCTTTGCTCGTGAATTTTCTCCGATAAGTTTCCAGGTAAGTGCAATGAGACTCTTTGCATAATTGTTAAGCTCAGACTTGTTAAGTTTATTCAATTCATCTCTAACTAATTCATGATCTTTTGAACTGGCAATGGCCAATGAATAAAGCATATAAGCTCTGGTTGTATTCTCAATGCCCGATGAAGCAAGTAGATTTCTGATTGAGCCGATCCCTCTTGCAAGTGAGACCTTGCTAACCGGATATCCTGTTTCATTTGCTATTGACAAGCCATAGATCACATAAGCAGTCATGAATGGATTTGACTGATCATTCTCCCACCATCCCCAGCCGCCGTCACTGTGCTGAAATGAGTATAATCTTGACAGACCTTTTGCTACCATCTTTGGCAATTCTCTTTGAGTAACTTCACTGACCGGAGCATTTAGTTTACCAAATGCATTTGCAACAATAACTGTGGGCAGAAATCTGCTCATAGTCTGCTCAACACATCCGTAAGGATAACCTATGAGATCATCCATAGAAGTAAGAATGGTTGATGCAAGCGACGGGTCAACCGTAACAAGCATTCCCGCACTTCGTATGTCTGTTCCGGTCGGAATGTCAATAGATTTGCTTTCAGTCTTTGAAATATCTGCAAAATCCGCAATCAGATTTTTCGTTAGCTTCAAACCTGTTGGTTGCAGAGGCACTTTTAGTTCCATTGCATCTGACTCTTCATTGGTCAATGCTTCGGCATACAATACTGCGCTGCCTGTCGGATTGTCTGCCTTTACAACAATATCAAGTCTCTGCTCAGAGTCCGGCTTCAGATTAATTTCATTAGTTGTCTGTCCCGAAACAAGAGAAGCATTTTCATATCTGAATGTCACTTTAGTTCTCTTTTCACTCTGGAGATAATTATGAACGATTGCAGAAATTGTGACTTCATCTTTCTCTCGCATGAATCTTGGAGCTTCAAGTCTGACCAGCAAATCTTTTCTTGTAATAACAGTTTTTGTTGACTGTCCTACTCTTGTATCGCTTGTGATGACTCGCGATGTGATCCTCCATGAAGTCAGATTATCCGGATACCTGACCTGAACATCTGCATATCCGTCATCCGCTGTCCTTGTGAATGGAGACCACAATACTGCATCTCTGAAATCAGATCTTACATCAGCAGCAATCATTTCTTCTCCCATTCCCGGTGATTGCTCTTTTTCAGACATCTTCATAGAAAGCATAGGCGCTTCCATGGAAGTTTCCTGAGGAGTTATAGATCTGTCCATAGTCATACCGTCTGTCAATCTTCCTTCACCGAAATCCTCAATATTGTAGTTCATTTCTTTTCCAATAACCCTTAATATAACAGACCTGGACTTGCCTCCATCTATGTCCAATTCTCTGTTTCCAAGAACGCCGCTGTAAGAGAAGACGCCTATTGTATAACTGCCATCGGGAAGTTCAAATTCGAAAGTGCCGTTTTCACTTGTGAGACCTGCAAAATAAATATCATCAATCACAATCATGGCATTTGGAACCGGCACATTATTTTCGTCAAACACGGTTCCATTTACTCTGCCCAAGCTCTCTTTTCTGATTGATTTCATCCTGAATTTTTCATAGATAGTCATCAATCTTGACCTGCCTGAATTTGTTCTGCTTCCATTATACTCAGAAGATACACCTGCTCTGACTTTCCCATAAAAGAATTTATCAACACTCTGCGTCTTATCCTCTTTAATCGAATAAATACTTTCATCTACAATTCCAATTGAGACCTCTGCATTGCTTACTGCTTGCCCAAAATTGTCAACTACCCGAACTCTTAATGAACCTTCTTCTTTTGGCTTGTAGATTTCCTGTGAAGGCTGAATCTCAACAGTAAGAAGTTTCTTTACAGGTATCACAGCCACCTTCTTTACTGCAGCATGAATTGTATTTTCCTTTATGTAATTTGCATTGATTACAAAGCCCGATAAATAGTTTTCAGTAACAGGTATCTCAACGACTACTGAATTACCGCTAAGTCGGCTGACCTTGTGAAAGAGTATATTGTCAGTCTCAGTAGTTACAAGCATGTCAATGTTTGACAACGGTGCAACTATTACAGCTTTGCAAATATCACCGGCAACATAACTGTCCTTGTCAGTAACTATTTGCATTTCTCCTCCTCGTGTTATAAACCAAGAGTAATCTCCGGATGAAACATAGTAATAGGCTATAGACGTGATTGTGTTTGATCTGTCATCAATTGCCTTTATCTCAACTTCATAAGAACCTTCACTATCAACATTGCTGACTTCGTATGAAATGCTTCCCTTCCCATCAGCTCTGGTATTGCCTTTCACCACTTCAATGAGCTTTCTGTTTTCCATGCCTTGCTTTGAATAACTTGTTCTGTAAACAAATGCATCAAAGTCTGTCTGAACGGGCTTGTTTGAATAATCAGCTGCATTCACATTTACAACGACTGTTTCACCAGGTTTGTAAATATAGCTGGCTGAGTTTGCTGCTATGTAAAATCCACCTCTGGTTACAAATGCAGAAGCATTTCCGCCGATCGCATGTCTCGCATTATCCGTAACAGTTGCTTGTACAATATATCTGAAATCCGAATTGCCATAGTAGCGCCTGTACCAGTCAAATTCATTTTGCTCCTTGAACTCTTCATTTATACTGTATGATATTTCAAGCTTACCGTTATCTCCTATCTGTCCTGAACCGTTATAAATCAACTCGGATCCGGAATTATTATACTCTTCATCTTCATAATACTCGCGATACCAGTCAGCATACTCTGAAAACATCCACCATGGTCTGTAGTACCTTACTTTGAAGATAGAGTATTCGACATTGGCATTTGTTACGGGACTTCCAAAGAAATAGTCTGCTTCAATAGTAGCATTGATAACATCTTTGCCGTAATACTGTCCCTTATCTGTCTTCACATTCACTTTGTATTCAGGTTTCTTGAACTGCTCAACAGTAAATGAAGAATATCCTTTACTTCCCTGAATGGTTTCGGCTGATATCGAATAATCACCTGTTTGCACCTCTTCATCCAATGTAAGCGTTGCATCGAAACTTCCGTTGTCATTTGTCCTTCTAATTTCATTGAATATTTCAGCGCCCTTGTTATCTCTTACAATAACGGTCACTTCATTATTCGGAACATTATCATAGCCCGATGCTGTCCTCTTTCTGATAGTGCCTTTGAAATTGACTGTTGACCCTGCTCTGTAAACCGGCTGCTCTGTAAAAATATATGTATCGAACCGGTTCTCAGTATATCCAAAGAATAAATATGGATCTGATATTGCTATATCATCGCCGAGATCGGCAATTATCAATGGCTGAGGCCTTTCCTCAGAAATGTTCTCATCTGCAACGGATATCTCCTGATACAAAGAACCGTCGCCGGCAATTCCTTCGCCCAGTTTTCTGCTGCCAAGGAAGAAAGACATCTTTGCATTTGCAGCAGCATCTCCTGATTTGCTGTAAGTGCAATATCCTAGCATTGAGTTAAGTCCTGCTTTTGCAATCAATGAGATTTCACTTATGATGAATCCGCAGTGCGCAACCATATTTTCTGATTCAACGCGAACAAGATATGCTCCCTTATCCTTTATGTCTATATTTACCGCTTCATTAACTGAAGAATAACCGTAAGTTTCCTTTGGGTATAGTGTCTTCTTAAACCTCCTCACCTGTTTGACAGTATTCAACAAGATAGAACTGTCCTTTGCAAGAAGGTCAAGGCCCTGATTTGAAACTTGATTGGAAAAGAATTTTTCCGGGTCAGTAACCTTGTAGATTGTAAATTCTGTCTCAAGATTATCTGCTCTGCTATTATCAGTTTCATATGCATAGCTGTAAACATTAACTGCAATCTCTTGTCCGGGACTGAAGCTTGCCTGAATTGAAATTGTAAACTCCCGATTCTTTTTTGGTAATTGATTGTTGGAAGTGATAGCCGAGAGTGTGTTGAGGATCAGAACCGCAAAAAGGCCGCTCAAAAAGATTGATGACTTCATATTTTTTCTCCCTTCCGAAGATGATTTAGCTTGAGCACTGGTGAATTATTCTTAAGTTAAATTAAAAGCTTCATATTCTTATATTCACAGCCAAAATATTTGTTCCAAAAAAACTTTAACCGAATTTCAATTTATGCTTGGCGATTTGCTTAGAGAGTCTTTTCCGGGATTTGATAAGGAAGCTCTGAAGTTTCTTAAAGATCTTAAGAACCCGGCAAAGAACAATAAGCAGTGGTTTGACAAGAACAGGGAAAGATACGACAATTTCATTCGTGAGCCGATGAGACATCTCATGGATACGCTTGCTGTTGAAATAAACAAATTGGATGCCGATATAGTAGTCAATTACAAGTCAATATTCCGAATCAACCGGGATATAAGATTCTCAAAGGTCAAGACACCATACAAGACCATTAGTTCAGCTGCTTTTGCTTTTTATCAAATCAAGTCAGCAGAAATTCCGCAGTTCTATTTTCATTTCAGTCCGGAAGAATTCCTTGTTGCATCCGGACAGTATAGCATGGATCCGGTTTTTCTCAAGAAGATCAGAGTTCATATTTATGAGAACTTTGACGAATACAAAGCAATCACAACCGAGAAGAAATTCAAGTCACGTTACGGAGATGTAAAGGGTGAATCGCTCACCAAGATTCCGAAAGAATATGCAGGCAATCCTGCAGTTGAGCAGAATAAGAAATTGCAGGAAGCCCTGAAGATGAAGCAATTCTATGTGTTTGAGACTTATGAACCTGATGTTGTACTTAGTGAAAAGATTGTTAAGATAATTCTTGACAACATAAAAATTTCACATGA
>CALEVL010000121.1 GCA_937924675.1 uncultured Ignavibacteria bacterium
CAGGAAATTGTAAGCGATTACGGCGGCAATCTGATGTACTCCATACCTCTTTACAGCTACACTATGCCGCAAACAATGAAGTATGATGTGAAGCTTACTTACAATGGTTCGGTCGGTCACAGCGTCACGCTCGGGGATGTCTTGAACATGAATAATGGTTCTGCAACCAAATACAATCTCAATTCTCCCGAATGGATAATCAGCGTGAACGACATAGCGGTTCAGGTTTTTAACTTTGAATTCAATTACTTCTCCAGTCCAGAAGCTTCATCCACCACCATCAGCGGAAACGGGCTTCATAAGATCATCCCCGGTTATCATTATTGCGACAGGATGATGGCGGCAGGTGCCGGCGACAATGACCGCATAATGATACTTGCAGGAGACGGCTCTCTTATTACTTTGGTGAATACTGAATTGCTGACAGATACCGGGAATTATGTTTATGAAGGAAGAGAGTCTTTTTACAAAGCGAGAGTAACTTACACAGAGCCATCCGGATTTATGTGGTACAGGAACAGAAGAATGGAGTTGATGAAAGGAGACGGGAATGTTTTCATCTTCTATGAATACAAGGTGGAGTTCGAGGACTTAAGAAAGTTGTCAAAGGAGACATGATAATCTATTCCACATGATAAAATATGGCGGTAGGATTTGTACTATAAGCAACTACTCTGAAACCTTCGGGTGGAGAATTAAAATCAAGTAATTTCTTCCTGAGATCATCATTTTCAATATTCCCTGACTCACTTTCATTAACAAAATAGTAATCGCTGGAAGTGCTTGATAGCGCAGTGCGTAACTCATCAATGCTTGTTACATAGGGAGTCGTAGCAAAACCCATACTCATATAATAGGCAATATGAGGTTTTCGCGCCATAACTGTCTTGCCCGTAATTGTATCTCCTAATTCTCTCTTTGAATTCTGCGCTACTTCAAGAATTTCAAGTGGCACATCATTTATCTCCGCTTTGAGAATAGTAAATGTGCTGTATGCATTAATAAGGCCCAAGGCAATTAAAATTGCTCCAATCAATTTGAATTTTCCAAACCTAATATTCAATTTCCTTAGTTTTTCGTCTCGAAGGAACAGAACCATCACAAATAAATAAAAGGGTACCAAGGGCAATGAAAATCTTTCTGAATAAAAAATGAGAAGCAACTGAAGAAATAATAGTACGGCCGACGCATAATAGAGTATTTGAAAACGTGATCGTCTTCTAATTGTAACAATGAAAAAAATTAGTCCTATGCCTACGAACAAGCCAACAACTCGTGGAAACAACCTGCTTAAGTCTTTGTACAAATTTGTTGGTGGGTTGACTATCAGAATCTTCTTCAGAAAGAGCGGAGTATCCTTACTGATGACTTCCAGCATTGAATTGAAATCATTTTGGTGTTTCAAAGTCCATTCATCCTTCGAAATGTCATCCGGCTTATGAACAGTCAATGCAGTATTCTGATAATTTTTGTTGAAGAAGGCCTGACCGGTAACTGTCTTACAGTAGATTGACCATGACCCAATAATTACTATAAGCGGTATTACAAAATAAATCACATTCCTTAAAATGCTTCTTGAAGCAACAAGTTGTTTTCTGTTTCTGCTAATAGTAAAGGCCACAACAATAAATGCAAATACAATCAATGAAATTCCGGTATATCTTGTGAGGTAAGTAAGTGCAACCATTGCACCGGCAATAAACCATTCTAAAGGTGACGAATTCTCTTCTATGCACTTAACCAAGAAAAATAGGGAAATTACATAGAGAAGGAAGAATAATAAATCGGTTCCGGGAGTAAAAGCATATCTGGCGAAGTTAAGATTCAAAGAAAGAAAAATCATCACGAGTAGTGCAGTGGAAGAATCAGAAATCTTTCCGATTAGCTTCCACACAATCAGAAGAGACAATCCTGCGCAAGTTACATTGAGTATCTTTCCTGCAACATAGAATTCTCCCCCCGTAATCAATGAGAACAATGCTAGAACAATTTGATAAAACGGACCTCTGAACTCGTCAATTACTATAACTCCATTTAGAAATTCCCGCGCCTGTACTACATAGGCGGAATAGAAATCTGTTTCCACTCCATATCCTCCAATGGGACGGCTGAATGTTACAAGAACATAGAAGCCAATAGTGTAGAGCAGAATATAGAGGTGAATAAAACTATTGTAGGGCAAGCGTTTGGTTGAAAAACCATCTACTGCTTCCACACACTTTGAAGAAGTTGACTTATTCACGTCAGCAATAATTTAAAATACCAAACATGGCGAAAAACTTGTTAGGTGAGTTATCATGGATGAAGTGATGGCACATCAGCATTTTGCTCAGCAAGTTGAAGGTCAAATCCATCAACGAAATTATCACCAGTCAAATCGGTTGCGAGATAACCTGTAGCAAATTGAAACAAGTCATTCTCTATGAGAAGCATATCAGTTCCATCTACGTATTCATCCTGATTCACGTCACCAGAAAACACAGCATACGTTATAGGAGAATTGTCAACTCTCTTCAGATTGTTTCCATATACGTACGATGAATCAGACTTGAAGTCATAATTGACGATACAGCCTGGAGATATCATTATTGGCTGAGAGGACCAAGTTTGAATGCAGTTTCGGTGGTTAAGAACTAAATAGCAATTTGAATTTCCAAAAATCCAACTTGCTAATGAATGGAAACTCCCTACAGATGTCAACAAATCCCTTGAACTTGCCAAAACCGAATATGGGCTGTTGGAATCTCGAAGTTCCACAGTTATAGTATCTTGAATCTGCGTATTTGATGTGGAATTATAGAAGCCTTGAATGAAAGCTTCAATACTGATTTGAACTAGAGTTGATGTATCTTCATGACAACCAATATCATAGTTACATGCTCTTGGCAACTCACTTGAATAGAAATCATAGTTGCCAGGATCTTGATTGAAAAGTGCTTTGATGTCAAGACCTCTCTCCTTGGCAATTGAACCATTAACAAGCTTATGTGACTCTATAGTATGAAGGATATAAGGATTATCTACAGAATTATGATATTCAATATTGCTAACCAATGGATCACTAACAATTCCCGTATTCAGGCCATTCAATAGTTCCTTGCCCGAAGTTGCCTGCCAGTTCTGGAAACTTCTGAATAATGATTGTCCCTCTACAAACTTATTCACTCCAGATAAAGACCAATAGATATTTCCGTTTAATTTTATGTTGACCGAATTCTCCAATGGGAAATGATACCATAGATATGTATTGGAGTCACCCGTAACCACGATGTTATTCCAGAAGGAAACATTATTAGCGTATCTCTTTATGAGGAGAGCTGCTCCATCTCCCGGACTTTCCGGATGGTTGACGGCAAAAATTGTATTGTTGTATATCCTAATGTCATAAATATTTGCATTGAAAGAGCTTATACTTATCTCTCCATCTTGATAATCAGATTTCTTCAGATTACTTGAGCTTATATTGTATCTAATAATGTTGTTGCTATCTCTAAGCGGGTACGGGTCATTTGCCTCAACGTAAGAATGGCAGTTAAATCCGGGACCGTCATTATCGTGTGAATAATTGTATTGCATGATGCTGTTCTGAACTCCTCTGCCAAAATGCATTCCACCGCCGTCTGTACCAAGAGCACTTTTCTGGTTATATGTTTCATTGTACTGATAGATTACTTTGCGGGATTTTGCCGATTCAATCGCAGAAGGACCCGAGGTGCCGGAAATGTGCTGTACCCCTCCACAATCTTTTACTAAGTTGCGTTCTACGATTGCAGAATCAACGCTTATCAAAAGTATCCCGTCACCTGTAAACGTTTGAGAAGCAAGTCCGGTAACTCTTGCAATCCTACATCCCGTTACTCTAACATCCTTGATCCCGAAATATGGATGTTCTTCTTTGCCGTTAAAAAATATCCCCAAATTTCCAATTGAATCAATATCTAAGTACGAAAGGTGTATACCCTCAAGCGTTGCTGCTACTGTGTTTGTAACTTCAATTGCACAATTTAAGAAGTTAGTAATTCTACAGCTGTCAATCTTAATCCCACTATATAAATCTATGCTATTGTTGAGGACCCAAATTCCCGTATTATTGGTAAACGCCCACCCGATTTGGTTATATGGGTCGAAACTTCCCTTGACAATCAAATTCACAAAATGAACATACTGTTTCTTTACACAGAAAATTCCAATCGTATTACTGTCTGCCTTAATCATTGCTCTGCCTGAGCCATAAGAATTGTAAACAATTGGTGAGTCTAATGAACCACTGCTGGTTACCCATAATTTTGCACCTGCAATTGATGCTGAAGATTCAAAAATCTCATTTGCTTTGAATCTTATTGTGTCACCTCTTAAAAAGTTTGTAGTTCCAATCTTATTGAGAGTTTTCCAAGGAGTTGATTCCGATGTTCCGTTGTTGTTATCATTTCCGGAATTGCTAACGTAGAAACTCCTTGAGAATAATTGATCGGTGTTCAAAAAAAGGATTAGCATCAACGATACTACCAAAATATGCTTGCACATTCTTTTATAATTAATGTATTGAAAAGTACCGATAATGAGTAAGCCATACAATGTACTTTGAAATCATATAACAACTTTTTGCTACTCGAAAAGCGCTTCATCAGAAAATATTCTAACGAAGTGAAGACAACGACATTCAGAAAGTTAACTCCAGGCAGTTCAGCGAATAACTATATTTCAGTTGACAGAAGAAGCTCCATTGGGGTTTCAATTTACCCTACTTTTGATTTCAACTTAAACGGCACCCCTGTATATGATGTGAATCAGCAGTACTTTTGCCTGGCTTCCGGACAGACTTTTGAGGACTGGAAAGAGAACTATTCTCCAAGACTTACAATAGCCGGCGAGATTGATCTCTCCGACACACTGCGTTATCCGAACACATACGGCGGAACGATTCTTTACAGCTACGATGATGCGGCAAAGACAGTTGACATAAAAGCGCGGATGACTCCCGGCGGAGGATATGAAAACTTCAGGAGAACCATGTATCACTTTGACGGATTTGCAAACATTGAGAGGAAAGACATTTACACTGGCCAAAGCAGTTACAATGCATACAAATACAGATACAACTATGCCGGCAAGCCCGCAAGAAATTTTGACGCATTGGGAGACAGCACAATGTTTTCATATGATGCGCTCGGCAGGGTGATAAAAACAAAGAACTCCGACCTGAGCGCGACGCAGAATTTCTATGACTACTACAACACTTTTACATATTACTTCGGAACGGTTAAAGGTTTCATTGAAAAGCGTGCGTTTACTGATGAAGAAGGAAACAGTTTTGAAAAGTATTTTGATGCAGTCGGGAATCTTCTGAGGGAAGTTAAATTCGTAGAGGGCTCCTTAACCGGCGAAGACCCAC
>CALEVL010000122.1 GCA_937924675.1 uncultured Ignavibacteria bacterium
AGTTTTTTATGGTATCGCTTGCAAGATCATTTAGTGAGATGCCGTTCCATTTCTTTGTGGAGTCAACCGAAGCGAATGTTGCATCGTTTGCAATCAGTCTTGCTCCTGAATCGCACACTATTCCCGAGTTCTCACCAAACAACAGCTTTGAGCCCGGTTTGAGGATGAGGGCGGTTTGGTTGCCCGTTAGATACATTGTGAAGTTGTCAGGAAGTGTTAGAGTAGCCGAATCAATTACGATACTTATGCTATCCCTTGCGGTGAAGTTGTCGAATTCGCAGGTGTTGTGGATTCCTTTGTCGTAAATAATTCGTCCGGGTCCGGTTACGTTTGATCCCTCGTTGCAAAGCAGTGCACCATTCTTGACCAGAATATAGGAATTGCCGCTTAAGTGCATTTTGCTTCCGTATTTGAGAGTGATTTTGTTTGGAGGATAGACAACAATGTTTGAATTATTAGAAAGATCAAAGAACGACGAATCTTCAACAACTAACTCGTTTGAACCGGAGACAGGAGTGACCATGCTAAATGTGACAAATGGTTCCACCAGTATGTGAGCACCTTTCCTAAGGTAAATCTTCATGTCTGAGTACGGAAGTGTATCCTGTGTTTGAATATTGTGTTGAAGTCTCAAACCTACAAAAAGTGAGGTTGACAGAAGATGGCCGTTAGGTGTGTAACCAGAAGTTATAATAGGATACTTCGTATAATTCGTGTCTGTCCTGAACCACCTAATGTTTCTGGCTTTAAACCTCCCACCTCCAAGACTGTTTCTTTGGTTCCACATCTGAAACTCTTTATCGGTTCTCCGTAATCCTAATTGATACACCCTCAGCGTTTGCAAACTTAACTCGGATATTCTGTGATGAATAGTAATAAATGAAGAAGTCATTTGTAAAGGCAAACCATGGAGTGGATGATCTATATGGATAGTCGGTATCGGCAAAATCAATAGTGAGATAATCAACGAGTATGGGAGATATTGCAGAATCAGGAAATTCATAGAACTCAATCCTGTATTTTCCCCACCCGATGCAGCTGTCGTTTGTATTCTGATCTCTACGCAGAACATCATGATTAAGCCAGAATCTGAATCTTCTTGGATTAACAAGTGGGTCATACTCTTTTAGTATTTTATAGCCCCCCAAAATATGCGGAACTAATGAGTCAGTATGAATTGACAAGGGTTTATAAGTTGTATCACCAGAGAAGACAAAGCCAATCGGAATCACTTTTACCAAAATGGAATCTTGAGATTGCAAATTCCAAATCAAAAGCTCAGACTCTCCGGTGTTGGAAGAGTCTTTTTCGTCGCAAGATACTGTTCCGGCAATAAACAAGCTCAAACTACTGAATAACAAAATTAACATTCTCATGATCGAATCATTTAATAATTAGAAGAGCTTTTGAATATCTGCGGACTTGAAGCCATTCCGAGTTATGAATCTTAAGTGAATAAAAATAGCATCCCGAAGAAAGGTCGTTTGCATTAAAAATAACTGAGTGAATCCCTCTTCTTTCAAAACCATTACTTAAGTTTGCAACCTCTCTTCCAAGCATATCGAAAACTGATAGCTGTATATAAGAATCGTTTTTTAAATCAAACATGATCGTGGTACTAGAATTGAAAGGATTAGGGTAATTCTGATACAATCTGTAGTCTTCGGTTATTTGGAAATAATTGGCAGATATGCTGACAGGGACAGTATTTCCAAGGCTATCTGTTTTTATTGCAATGATGTCAACATTATCTCCTATGAATGGTGAAGTTGCACCAACAGCCATGAAGCCCTCATCGTTACAATTTGTAACACTGGAAATGTATTCGTTATATTCATGTCTGACTGGAATATCAGCTTTCATTAATATCTTGTCGGAATCGTTGAACTTAACAACGTAGGGATCCTGGTCACCGTTACCGAACAAAATAGTTTGACCTCCAAGAACATACCCACTACCGTCTTTAATCAGAGATGAAGCTATAAGTAAGTGACCCGGTTCATAAAAAAGGGATGTTGACAGAACATTAAGCATATTGTCGGTTCTGATAATTCTTACAACAGTTGTATTCAATGTATCCTTGTTTTCAAAAAGTACTACTCCCGAACCCTGAAAATTTGGAACTCCATTTCTTCCAATTCCACTTTTTATATATTTCGGATTACCTAGTGAATCTGTTATGATTGTTTTGCTTCCCAGAAAGTCTGAAGTACTATATTCAATATCCTTGATTGTCACAACAGATTCCTTACTTGAAATCAAATAACCGCTACTTTCTAATTCTTCTACCTTGACACAGTTTGCGACTGAATCAATTGTCTTTTCCCAAACTACACTGCCTGAAGTGTCCGCTTTCACCAAATAAATATTTGAGACTGATCCCGAATTGTTAGTGAGGCCTGCAAATAGGTACTTATTATCCGAAGTCAAAATAACATCACAGAAAAGTCCATTTAAAGGAACACCAAAAGTTCTCTGCCATATCTTCTCTCCGGACAAATCCATCTTAATTGCAAATGCATTATTTGAAAACACTCCGACAAGTATGAACATGTCGTTATCTCTGATAATTTTACTGTATATGCGGCCGGATTCATTCTTGCTCCAAAGTACATTCCCGAGGCTATCTGTTCTGAATATTATTGTAGGCTCCTGCAGAAACTGTGAGCCACAGATTATGAAGCCATTGTCATTTGTCTGAACAACACTATATCCCTTATCCTCAATTGTACTTCCAAAAGTTCTCTGCCAGGTAATCGGCTGCGCCGTGAGGGTAATTGAGGTGAGAAGCAGAATGATGTGTGTAAGCAATACTTTCATAGCATCTTGCTTGAGTTAGTGTAAATTACCCGGATCGGCGTCTTGTTGAAATGCAAAGAAAAATCCTTGAAGCCAAGTTTGTTCATCTGATTTTTCAGCCTGCCACTAAGTGGAGTCT
>CALEVL010000123.1 GCA_937924675.1 uncultured Ignavibacteria bacterium
ATCCCATTCTTGAAGCCGAAAGAGATGCCTCAATGCCTGCATGTCCTGCTCCAATAACTATTATGTCGAATGATTTTGTCATTGTTAGAGTTTTCTTTCCATCGCAGATCAAGCGGAATGTTTCTTGAGAAACAATTTCAAAAATTCATCGCGAGCCACAAGGTTTGTATCAACCTCGTAAGCTGCTCCTAAGGATGAACAAATCAATTCCACTCAGTCTGCCTTTCAAAGATGAATAGAACTATGATAAATTATTCTGTCGTCACTTAATCAGTATCTGATTCGCTGTGCTGGATTATTTATGGCATCCATCGAACTTTCCTTGCCGGGCAAGCCAGTTCACAGGGTGACACTCGATTCTATTTATCGTGGTCGATTACTGCTGAGTCATTTTGACTTACTTGCGTCACACTGAGCCCGTCGAAGTGTGACAATCAATCACAACAGCAAATTCTTATAATAGTATTCTGAGTCTGACTTTATTTGATTATGGAATCCAACTAACAACTGTTGAACAGGAATTTCATGCAAAAGGCTGAAGACCTTTGGAAATGGAACCGAACAAAATTCCAAAAATGTTTCTCAAGAAACATTTTTAAAAAATAAAGCCAAAGCTGGGAAGTCAAACTAATTAGCAAATAAAACACTGTTTTAACAATTAAAATAACAGTTGAGTTTTCCAAACCACTGACACAAAGAAGCCAAGTAATCTAAACACAAACCATCACAAGTTGTTACTAATCAATCTTCAAATTATCAACCGGAAATCTTAATAGAATAAAATCAATATAGCAAAGTTAAAGATTGAATCCTCAAACTTAAATGGTAATAGTCAGAAATTAATTGCTCTAACTTCCTATGCTATGAGGCAGGTGAGTTCTTTCAATTTCTTAACGGTCTTGAGATTTCTTGTTGTTGCCGTAACTCCAAGTTTCTTTTCAATGAAAGTATTGGAGAGCTTTGTATTTCCATATCCTCCTCTGATCAGCAGGTATGCATGCTTGTCAATGATGTTGACTTCATCATCATTGACGATCTTTCCGCCAAGTTGAATTGCAAGTTCCTTGTCCGGAATGTCTTTGAGAAAAGTAACATAAAGCATTCTCTCACCATCCACGGAATAGGGTATGCTTTCAATTACATCAGCCATCTCACTAGCCGTCCTGATAATCACCGGCACATCAAAACCAAATCTCTTCATTATTGCTTTCTCCAATTTCTCCTCAAGCTGTCTGCTTCTTTGTAAAGCGTGTTCAAAAATCACATTTCCGCTTTGTATATATGTGGTAACATTCTTCATACCTTCATTGATAAATAGCTCCTCAAGTTCCTTCATTAAAATCATGTTCTTTCCGGAAACGTTTACCCCGCGAAGCAATGCCACTGAAGTTCTCATTTGTTTGTCAGAATTGTTTACCAAGATATCTTCTAAGACCTTGAATTTTCAATCTCATCAAATTTATCGATCAACCAGTTAGCAGATTCAATTTCATCAGATTCCCGAATCTTCTTCTTCATAAATTCAATCTCTGATTTGTCTTTTCTCTCTCTTGCTTTCAGCAACTCACCTGCATACCTGACAAAATTCTGACTGGGCTTCTTAATTCTGTCCGAAAGATCGTCGGTGCTTGAAAGATATTTCTTCATATTCTCAAGCATTGAGTAGGCTTCTTCGATATAACCAAGTTCGTAATAGATCCTGAACAAAAGATTCTTCAGATCTTTTTTATACAGGAAATAGTCTGACTTCAGCACTATCAGACTCTCAAGTGCCTTCTCATACTCTCCAAGTCCGTAATAATATTGTCCCATTGCATAGCTTCTCATGTTATCAATATAATTCGGATGAAGCTCCTTCAAATGCTCGTCAATCAGCTTTTTCATCCACTCAAGCTTGCCGCTTGCTCTTGAAGTAATAAGCATTCCTCTGAAGAGTCCGACCTGCATGTAATCATCCGGTGAAAACTTGTATGCACCTAATTCAATCATCTTAGAGTATAAATCAAAGACCTCATCTTCATTATCACTTCTTACCTTACTGCCGAAAACCTTGTGCCCGTAAGCCGTCAGCATACTGTAAAAAATATATAACTCTCTTTTGGATAGCAATTCCTGATTGTCATTCAGTAGAGTTTTCATTCTGTAATATAGATCTTTGCTCAGCTCTCTTGTGTTGATCATATGTCCGATGTAATTGATTTCAACATAAGCATGATACCTGCTCCCGCTCGATTCGAGATCTTCAATCAGGGCATCAACGTCAAGATGCTTTAGAATTGTCTGGGTGAGATTCTTTCTTGTCTCAAGATTATACCCGTATTCTGCAGCTTCCTGCTGACTCGAAAATCTCAACATGCCGATCAATGCAGCTGCTGAAAGATATTCATTCTGTCTGATCACCATTTCATAGCACTCCTCAAACTCATGTGCGTCAATGTGGTATTCAACAAATGAACTGCTAAGATAGAATTTCTCAATGAGCTCAAAATCAATGCCGCTGTCCTTCTCAAGAAACTCCATTGCCGGTTTTGCATCCTTCACATGTTCATTCAGCAGTTTCCTGTTTCTTAGTTGCTTAAGGAGAAAATACCTTCTGAAGTTCTCATTCTTCTCAAACTCGAGCTGGATAAGAAAGTCTTTGCAAAGCAGAAACAGTTCAGATGTCAGAGTTGTAAGCAAGCTGTCTGATTTCTTGTCACCAAATTTCTTTCCGGGAAAGAGCTTGCCGTAAACATATTCTTTGGTAAGTTTCTTGTCATCATAAGCCGGATGAAACGGCCTCAAAATGCTGAACAACTCTTCCAGATCACGCTTCCTGTGATATGGTGAAGCAACAAATTTTTTCAGTTCTTTCAACTCTTCTTCGGACAATGTCCTTAGTATGTCAATTAGTTTTGTCTCTTTCATTCTATCAAATTCACAGCATTTTAATGTTGGATGTATACAATAATTTTCATCAATTTTGTGATTTACTCTAATACAAAAAAGCCATATTCAGTTCAAAATCAAAGTTTTTTTGAACCGCACAGCCGGGATTTTGTGATAATCAGGGAAAAGTTTCTTTGCTCTGCCGGGACTCTTCTCGTAATTTTGCTGCAACAATTAACAAAACATAAAACCACGGGAGGAAAAAATGTTACAGTTCAAAAGATTCATTCTAAGCACCACAGTTCTTCTATTGATCACCTCAAGTTTGTTAGCCCAAGTAAACAAGAACGATCCGCTCGGAAGAGCAAAAGATCTTGTCAATTCGGATGAGATCGTCATTCTTCACAGCCAGGCACTTGGTTCAGATCCGAATCTGCACAATGCACGCGCCAGAATTTTTGACATGGATCTGAATCAAACCAACGTTGATCAGAAGATCGTTCCAAAAACCCTTCAGACAGATTCATCTGTCATCGGAAACAAAAGAATGGCACTCACTTCCGGAAATTATCTCGGAGCACAGTATAAGCATCTTGTTGGCGCATGGATCGGACCGAATAATTCCATCCGTCTTATGATCCCGGAGATCGTGGCAAATTCTTTGTCATGGAATTCTGCAAAGCGCACCAACCTTCCTAATGCAATTATGCCGGAAAACAGGTCACCAAGGACTCCTTTGCGCCTTGCTTCCGGAAATTTCTATGGAGATGTAAAAGAGGAATTTGTACTCGGATATATTGGTCCTGACTCATCTCTTAAAATAAAGCTGTTCACCGTTGACAACGGGCTGAATATGATCAAGGGAGACAGCATCAACAATGAAAAATTTAGGTTGACAAGCGGACAAGAATACGATGCGTTTGATATTACAACGGGGGATTTTGATAATGACGGATATCAGGAGATCGGGGTTGTGATGGTAAAGAGAGTCGGCACATCATGGGCTGTGAGTACAAGGATTTACAATATCAACGCCCAGGGAAGGCTTGAATCTAAAGGCACGGCAAATCTTTTCAATGCCCCGTCATTCAATATTTCCAAGATTCAGATCTCTGCATCCTCAAAAGACTTTAACTATGATGCGTTTGACGAGATTGTCGCAGGATTTGCATTTACTCACAGCACAAATAATCAGCCTGGCAACTATGTTGATATTGTTCAGATCAAAGACTCTCTGAATACTGTCATTACAAATACAAATCAGCGTGCAACATTAAGTATCGGAAACTTCGGCGAGTCGAGACCTTTTGATGTTGTTGCAGCCGACCTTAACGCCGACAGGAAGAATGATGTTGCGCTTGCTGCAAACGGAAACATCTATGCATTCACTGTTGACAGTTTGTTCAGACCAACGCTTCGCATTACCGGTCCGGCTATTTACGGATGGGAGAGCAACATGAATAACTTTAACGAAAGAGCTATGACCGCAAGCGATATGGATTACAATAGAAAAGCAGACATCATTGCCATCGGCAACCCGTATGACTTTGACAACAACACACAATTCCTGAATATCTATGTCTATGAAGTTAACAACAGCTTCACAAGTTTCACACTCAAAGGCAGAAAAGAAAACTATGATCCGACAACTCTTGACGGAAACAACGGAAAGATAAGGCACATTGCAGTTGCAGTGGGTGATTTCAATGGCGACAGAGTTCGCCTCGGCGCTGCAAACTATTACAGAAAAACTTTTGTGAAGCAGCCGCTCGTCATTCTGAACACTCCACCGATTCATTATGACATATTCCAACCGGTTCCGACTCCGTTCAACATCAATGGATGCTATCCGAATTTCGGATGCGGATTTTCTGCAGATTACATCCAGTCAACTACACAGGATACAACAATCTCCGTTGAAGTTCACAGTGACTGGGGTGTTGATGCAACTCTCAGTGCAGGAGGAAACTTCTTTGGCATTGGAGTTCAGGCAAGTATTACAGGCTCTTATGCAGAAGGCTTTAAGAATGTGCAGGGCTCGGGAAGTACGGTGAGAGTTACCGAAGGAAGAAGAGCCGAAGGCGACGACATGACCTTTAACATTGTGAATGATTATGATTTCTATGAATATCCTGTTTATGACAGTCTGAACAATTTCAGAGGAAACGTTATTGTTGTAATGCCCGGACCGACAACAAAGCTCTGGATAGAATCGAAAGATGATTTTGCCATCGGCAATATTTACAGGCCGGAGCATGAAGTTGGCAATGTACTCTCATACAAAGATTCCGTTTCGCTTTCTGAAGATACGGCACAGCTTATCTACGAATTCAATCCGCAGACTGTTGGCAGCAGCGGAAGCAGTTTCACTCAGCTTGAGATGGAGAATTTCACTTCAACCGGGGCAGATACCTCCAGAGATATCGGTTTGGAAGTTGGCGGATCTGTTGGCGGCTGGGGAATTGAAGTCGGCGTTAACGGAAGATATAACTCCGGTCAGGTTTCGAGCGTTACAACTAAAGTCAATTCATCTGTACTTCTTCGCGGTGATTACGGAAGACTTGCGCCGCCGTTTAATCTACCGCAGAATTCTTACTACATCATTCCTTACGCATACTGGGCAAAGAACGGTGCACTTGTATTCGATTATAAGGTAAACATTTCATCAAACCCGAGTTCATTCTGGAATGAGAAGTATGGAAACAAGACCGATGTTACATTCAGTCTTCCATGGCGTCTCGATCCTGAAAAAGGATTTCCTCTTCCGGGAAGTGATTCTGCGTACAGATTCAGATCAAAAGACATTAGAATTTCAAAACTTGATCCGCAGGAAGGCGATACCATAACCATCAAAGCAAGGGTAAGCAACTACGGATTGCTAGGAGTTACTGCTCCGGTGACTGTAAGATTTTACAAGGGCAATCCAGCAGACGGCGGCGTTCAGATAGGTCAGACAGTGATCAACGGCGGCATCGGCTCAAGGAAATCAAAATATGCTTCCATACAATGGATCGTTCCGCCGGCAACGCCGAGAGCTACGAGGATGTATGTGGTTGTAGATCCTGATAATGCACTCACAAACGAAGTTCACGAGAACAATAATCGCGGCTGGGCTCCATTGAGTGACTACTCACTGCCGGTTGGTATCAGCTCAAGCGAGAATACAGTAGTTCCAAACAATATTGAGCTGCTTCAGAATTATCCAAATCCGTTCAACCCCAGCACCACCATTACATTTAAGACATCAGTCAGGTCAATGACCTCTCTAAAGATCTTTGATGCACTCGGCAGAGAAGTAAGAACACTTGTGGATGAAACACTTTCACCGGGAACATATAATGTGACTATGAATGCAACTGATATGAGTACGGGAGTTTACTTTTACAGATTGCAGGTCGGTGAGTTTGTTCAGACAAGAAAACTGATGCTGATAAAGTAACGGAGGAACATCCACATTGCATTCAACTGCCGCATCTTATACTCCCGTGTAGTGCGGCAGTTGGAGCAGGTGGAGATCAATTAGAAATTAAAAATTAGGAATTAGAAATAGATAGCTATTCTCCCGGAAAGTGTTAAAAGCAGTTAAGAATCTGTTTCATCTCGAAGATCTAAAATATGCCGGTACAGTCTTTCAACTTTTCCCGAAGGGACGGCTTCGCCGCAACTTTTAACTTTCCCGTCTGAGCCGGGCAGGCAACTTTCAACTTTCATATATCTTCTCAAACTCCTCAAATACCACCATTACATCTTCTGAGAATTCAACATTGAGCGGAGTCAACTCCCGTGTAAAGAAACTTATGTGTGCCTTTCTCCAGTAATCAAGCGACTTGTCTCCTTCACCTTCAATGAATGCAAGTTCCTCATCAACATCTTTAAAAGGAAGTATTGTGACTTTGATCGTCTTCGTAATACACTGAGCCGTGCCATCCCAGTTTGTGATGACATTAAGATCACCTGCCACAGGAAGAATTTCATCGCCCGATTCATACCAGCGGTAAAGCGAAGTAGTGCCGCGCTTGATGCCCTGTTTCACAAGTTCAGCGAGTTTGTTTGCGCAATCTTCCGTATCGCAGAAGTACCATGCCTTGTATTTGCTGTTTGAATATTCCGGATTGGCTTCAATGAATTCTTTCCAAAGATCATGAACAGTGTGGTGGTAATTTTCCATAATGATAATTTTTAAGATGTCAGGAATATGTTCAACGTTTCTGATAGTATCAACTAAGTACAGAGAATGTGTCCGCAGCAAGTATTCATGTGTTATAGTCACGGCACCAACAACTGCTCAATCGCTCATATCCGAATTACTTTTCGCGATAATCATTTCGAACTTAACACCTCTTCACCGACGACCGGTTATCAACTTAAATAGTGGACTTGAATCCTTCACAGAGGAAGAATAGTTTTGAACCACTATGTGCAGATGGTTAGCATACACAGGAGCTCCGATACTGATAAGTGAACTTCTTATCAAGCCGAAGGATAATCTTATTCATCAGAGTCTTCATGCCACTGAGGCGCCCCGTGCCGCAACAAACGGTGACGGGTACGGGCTTGGCTGGTATGATAAACAGCCGCATCCGGGTTTGTTCAGAAGCATACGCCCCGCCTGGAATGACATGAACCTTCATGATCTTGCATCGCATATTGAATCACATCTATTCATGTCGCATGTACGCGCAGCTTCACTCGCTCCGATTCAGGAAACGAATTGTCATCCGTTCAGGTACAACAATTGGCTCTTCATGCACAACGGGCAGATTGCACAATTTGAATTTCTTCATCAAAGACTCATCGCAAAAATTTCTCCTGAGTATTTTAATGATATTCAGGGCTCAACAGATTCTGAGATTATGTTTTATCTAGCACTTACTTTCGGACTCGAAAAAGATGTGCCTTCGGCAATAGCAGAAGTGGTAAGGTATGTTGAAAATGAAGGCAAGAAGGCAGGCGTTTCAGGTTCTTTGTGGATGACACTTGGAATTTCCGACGGCAAGAGTCTTTGGGCATTTAAATACGGTAGCGATGGAACTGCTCCGACATTATACATAAGCCCCAGTCTTGAAGAACTCTCTCTGCTTAATCCAAAAACAGAGGGTATGTATGGCGACTTTGCAGCGTGCATTGTCTCAGAGCCAATAGGTGATTTTCAGGACAACTGGAATCCTGTGTCTGACAATTCTCAAGTGTTAATACATAATAAGAAAATTGAGTTGAGTGATTTTAATCCGTAGGTTTGATACTTTCCAATATCTAAGCTAATCATTCCTTACTAAGGTGCATTCATAATTTTTTACAACAATAACGCTCCAATTTCTGATTCACAGAACCACTTTACAAAAAAAGATCAGCAATTTTCTAACTTCATCAATGCAGCAATTCATCTGACTTCGATATTGAGAATAACTTGCGGGGAATTATTGTTTAGTAAAAATGCAGACATCTTGTATTTACCTGTTTCTATTAGTTCACCTTTAAAATCCCTGAAAGGCGAATGAATAGAATATTCCTTTCTTTCGTCCGGTTCAAGACTAAGCTTGCTTTGAGCGGGAAGAAAAATTACCGGATAATTCAGAGCAACTCTGCCGTAAATGTCTGTGAGTTGGAATCCATGCTGTTGGAGATTTGCGAATTCAAATTGTCTTACAGAATCCGACTCATTGATAACTTTGAAAACACCGGTGAGAGTGTCCGTCAGCTTAAAATTTGCTGCAGGTAATGTAAGTGAGAAGTAGACGCCGTTTGATTTGGTGCTTGCACTCGTTTGTGAATCATTTGCTCCGTGGTCAGTTGAAGATTCGCAGCCAATTAATGTTGTGAGAAATATAAGTGCTAAAAATCCAAATGTCTTCATAGTTGAAATTCCTTTATTTTGAATTGATGAGGGTATGAACGCAATTACTTCTGAAACTTATCAGAGTTGCTTGCCGGCGTTCTTCAACCATTGGGCAGATAATAAAATTTCATACAGCTCATTCGAAGATCAATGTGCAGGCAATATCATAAAAAAAATTTTCAGCATTTTCATAGAAAGCACGCTATCTCCGCTGCAAGCTTTGCATTATTCTTCACGAGTTCAATATTAGATCTCAGACTTTCTCCTCCCGTGATGCTCTTGATCTCCGAAAGCAAAAACGGCGTAACGTCTTTACCTTTGATTCCCTTCTCGTCAGCTTTCTTCAGTGCTTTCTCTATTGCCTGGTCAATCTCCATCTTGTTGAATGAATGCTGTTCGGGAACAGGATTAGCAATAACAAGTCCGCCTTTTAGTCCGAGTTTGTATTTTGCTTTTATGACTTCAGCTACTGCGCCCGGTGAATCCAGTCTGTAGTTGACTTTGAATCCGGACTCACGCGTAAAGAATGCCGGGAACTCATCTGTCATGTAACCTATCACCGGAACACCAAGAGTTTCGAGATACTCGAGTGTAAGTCCGATATCAAGGATTGATTTCACACCAGCCGAAACAACCGCAACATCAGTCTGTGCAAGTTCAGTCAGGTCTGCAGAAATGTCAAAAGTGTTTGATGCATTTCGATGTACTCCTCCAATCCCTCCGGTTGCGAAGATCCTTATCCCTGCAAGTGCCGCGCAGATCATTGTTGCAGAAACCGTTGTTGCAGCGTTCAATTTTTCTGCCGCTATCACGGGCAGATCTCTTCTTGATGCTTTCATAATATTTTTTTCTGTGGAGAGAAATACAAGCTCATCATTGTTCAATCCAATCCTGATTATTCCGTTAATGACGGCAATTGTTGCGGGCACGGCATCATTCTCTCGTACTATATTTTCAACCTGCACTGCTGTCTCATGATTCTGCGGATACGGCATTCCATGAGAGATGATTGTTGATTCCAATGCAACAATAGGTTTGCCCGTTGTCAATGCTGATCTCACTTCATCGGATACTACTGTGTATTCTTCTATGTTCATTGAGAATTGTTTATGTTTGTGTCTAATAAATTAAAGTTAAACTGCAAATCACCTCATGTGTCCCACCAGAAAATTCGAACAGGGGCTAATCATATCACGCCTTCGGGGTTCGTGGAATTGCGGTTTCTTTCTTTCCTTTTACAACTATCTGAGATTGAAACAAGGTGCAAATGATTAACTCCAGAGTTAGTAAAGAAGTCTCAAAGTATGCGGATATAGTTCATAACTTCTCGTTTGAGTCACTGCAAATCCTCTGCATCCTTTGCGAATTCTTTGTGTCCTCGGCGGTTTCGCACTTTCCGGTTGCAGCGATTGAATTGAACCGGCAATATATAAACCGCGAAGCGGTGAAATGATTATAGCAAAGTATATGAATGAAGAACGAACCCCGAAGGGGTGACATGATCCCGACGTTACTGCAATTCATACTGTTCATACAATTTCAACAATTTTTCACTTGTGAGATTCGCCGAAACAGAATCGTACGTCCGCAGAGCAAACCAAGATGCGCATATCCCAAACTTTCCCGCAGTATCAATTCTGTCTTCGGCTTGTTCATCATTTAAGATTGAATAAATGAATCCCGCATTGAATGCATCTCCCGCTCCGTTGGTTTCAACAGCATCTGTGAATATGGGCTTCAGGTGGTATTTCCTTCCTGCATCAATATCAAGCACATCTGCACCGTCTTTATCTTTCTTAAGTATGATGAACTTGTATTTTTTGCAGTTATCTTTTTCAGCAAGTTCAGAAATTTCCTGTGCATCAAAATCATCACCAAACAGTCTTCTGAACTCTAACCGGTTAGTGGAAAGAAAATCTACCCGTCCCTGTAACTCATTTACACGATCAGATTTTTCTGCGGACACAACATCAATGAATACAGGTATTCCATTTTCATTTGCAAGTGACACGGCCTCATTAAGCGCATCTGCATTCAGATTAGTATCCAGCACTATCATGCTGCTTTCTTTCAACATCAATGAATTGCTTCGAATGTATTCCGCCGTTACGAGATCAGATGTTCTCTGCGTATCGTTCACGGCGTAATGGAAGTTCTTACTCTTGTTTGATACAGACAAATATACCGAGGTGCTTGCATTTGAAGTTATGATGACATTTTCTGTGTTCACACCTGCAGAGTTCGTCTTGCTTAAAATGATCTTTCCGAAATCATCATCACCAACACAGCCGAACAACTTAACATTCATACCGAGCATGGAAAGGTTTTCTGCAATGTTTCTTCCAACACCACCCGGCGAGAGATGAATTGTTCCGGGATGTGAATCAGACTCTGCGCTGCCGGAGTCTGCAATGCCTTTTATATCAATGTTCATTCCTCCGATTACGGAGATGTGATCTTTCATAGGTAGTTAATAATGTGACTAAAATAATCTAATAGATTTAAAAAAAATAAGTATTCACGTCACTGGCACAGCATCGAAACCACATCTGTCCAAAACGTTTTACTTGGAAAACAGTTTGCTCGAACCATTTACATAGAATAAAATCATTTCCGCTTTCTTTTGAACCCTTCGGCAAGCTCAGGGCAGGCTAAAGAAAGCTTAGCAAAGAAACCCTTCGACAGAATCAGGGCAGCGAGTAGCCCGCCCGCCTGCGTAAAGTGTTGAAGTTCAGTATTCTTCGGACAGGCTTACGCCAAAGCTCACAATTTTTTAATGGCAATTAGGATTAGCATGTCCGCAGTCATTCGCTTCAAGTGAGTAGTAATTCGACAGGCGGGCGGGTTGTTTTTCCGAACCGGACTTTTTCTATCTTTCCAGTTTGAATTAGAAAAAATTTTCGAATTACAAAAACAATTTGGACAGCAATGCGATGCAATAGTTTTCAAATTTATTTATGGCTTGACAACGAATATTTGAACGGGGAAATTACTTACAACACAGATTTAAAAGCATAATACGGCATTTACGGAACCAGACCATGTGTTAAATCAACAATGGTGGGGCGGTCAACAAGGCATAATGAATTTGACAGAGATTATTATACTTGTTTGCAGAAGAAGAACTTATGACAGAAATAACGCACTAATGATGTATAGTCTACTTCTTGACAAGTGGAGAAGACCAACAATGACAGCTCATTTTCGATAACCGGGGTTTAGTGCTCTGCGGCGGTTTTGTTGTAACAGAATGTTCAATGTTCCAAATGAACATAAGTGGTACGAAAACCGGACATTACAAATCTTAGAACAGTTACCGGCAATTGCAAAAAAGCAACGAGGCGGCAGACAGACACGAGCTTAAACAAGAAAAAGAAAACCATTTTGACGGGTGAAAAAGGATTTGGAAACGATACAGCAAACGGACAGCGGGTTAGCCGATACACCTCAATTGCATTACGGACGGAAAGGTAATCTTTCCCTACTCTCTCTGTATTTTTATTTTCTCTGCCGCGCATTCTTAATTCAATTTTATGTCATCCCGCAAATGGCTCATTGGCCTATTTATCAACCTCGCAAGCCAATCTTCTGCAAAAGCCAAATAGCTTTTTTCAGCCAAAACACTAAAGAAAAGTACTAAGAAATTTGACAAGGTTACTTTCTTTAGATTAACTGACTAAAATTATATTGTGTGATATTGCTGTATTGGCAAAAATTAATGTGCCCGAAGAGGCAGTTATAAATTTACGGTCTTTGGCAAACAACATTTTTGATCCATGGTGTTTAGTGTTCAACTCAAAAATAACAGACAGGAGTTATTAACAGACTACTTAGTCTTTTAATAGTTTACGTTTTCCTTTTTTACTCAATGAATAAATATAATGAATAACAATAAACCTCATACTTTTCATATTCCTGTAATGGGAGTGGCTTATACCATTGACTCCCCGATAAAGGTTGCCCGGTTTGGCATTAACTCGGTCATTTCTATCATTCAAGACAACTTGATTGAGAAAATGCGCAGCCATTGCTATCCAATAGCCGGTGAAACCTATTTTCCAATCACCGATAAGGAACCGGATTATCGCGCCAGGCGCATAACGGATTACCTCAACATTGTAAACCGGATCGTATCCGATCAAGTAAATAATTTAAAGTCTGAAACTTTTGAAGAGGGTACAGAAATTTGCAAATACTTTGAGATGCTGCCTGACGATTCTGACCTAAAGGAAATCTATTATCAAATGTTTGCTGAGCATGATCCGGAGAACAGACTGCAACTGGAAAATTGGCTTAGATCTCAAATTGTGCCGGGTAGTATTGATGCCAACATTATGACCAAACTTGACAAAGAGAGCAAAGATGAAGAAGGTAATTCAATTGAGGATGGTTCTGATGCAGTAACAGCCCTAAGAGGTTATGCATTTAGTACGCTCACCAATTCTTCTGTGATTCTGTCTGCCGGCATGAACCCCCGTTTGTTCAGTTACATGGAACGGCTGAGTGCATTTGATGCTGATTCAAATGGTCTTTTTGAAAAGAAAATCGCAGTTAAGGTTTCTGACTATCGTTCAGCTCTTATACAAGGAAAAATGCTGGCAAAGAAAGGTCTCTGGGTAAGCGAATTCAGAATTGAATCGGGGCTAAACTGTGGAGGTCATGCTTTTGCCACGAAGGGTTATCTGCTCGGACCCATCCTGGAAGAATTCAAGAATAAAAAAGAAGAGTTGACTGATACCTTGTTTAACATTTACAATGAGGCGTTAGTGGAAAAAGGCAAGCGCAGATTTGAAAGTCGACATGCTCTCAAGATTACAGTGCAGGGTGGCATTGGCACGCACGAAGAAGATTTATTGTTGCGGCAATGCTATGATTTAGACGGCACCGGCTGGGGAACACCCTTTCTTCTTGTACCGGAAGCAACCACCGTAGATGAAAACACCTTATCGTTGCTTTGCCATGCAAAGAAGCAGGATATAATACTCAGTAAGAATTCTCCGTTGGGTGTTCGTTTTCATTATTTAAGAGGCACTACATCAGACGAAGAGAAGCATGCCCGGATAAAAGAAGGAATTCATGGCAGCCCGTGTACTGAAAAATATCTGGCAGCAAATACAGAATTCAGTTCAGAACCCATTTGTACAGCATCCCGCACCTATCAGCAAAAGAAGATCCATCAATTGCAGTCGCTTAACTTGTCTGAAGGTGAATATGAAAAACAGCTGAACGACATTTTAGAAAAAGAATGCCTCTGCATTGGTCTAAGTAATTCAGCTGTTAAAAATTACAACCTCACACCTTTTAAGAAACTCGAGGCAGTAAATATTTGCCCCGGCCCTAATATTGAATATTTCACAGAAATCGTTTCGCTGCGACAAATGATTGATCATATATACGGACGGATAAACATAATTCAGCAACAAGGCCGACCCCATATGTTTATTAAAGAGCTAATGCTTTATGTTGATTACTGGAGCGAATTATTGACTGAAACAAAGGATGTGTTGGATAACAAACGGAAAGCCTATGTTCAAAGTTTTCACGAAAATCTGATGGACGGTATTATGTACTACCGTGTTCTTTCAGAAAAAGTAAATACGGAATTCAATACACTGAAAGATAATTTCAAGGAACAATTAAATGCCGCAGAAAAACAATTAGAGGAATCGCTTAAACAATTTTCTGAAAAGGTATTAGTTTGTTCCTGAGTGTACAGTTGCCAAGAACAGTTCTCTTTTGCAGCAGTAACGTGCCTGCTTCACAAGTATTGAAATGCTTCACAGGGCAACAGAGCAAAATGCAGATTAGTTTTTTTGCGGATGATGTAATTAGAAAATTGCTAATTAACTCCTTATAAATTAAATTAACCAACACACACAGATCTGTCAAATTAAAAGAACAACTATGAAAAGGATAATTACCCTTCTACTTATTATTGCCTCACAAAGTGTCTTTTCCCAAGGTTTTAATTCTGTTCACACCAAAGACGGTATCTCCGTCTGGGCTGCAGGAAATTCCGGTTTAGTTTTTTATTCTCACAATTCGGGGCAAAACTGGTTAAGCTTTACACTCGGAGCTTCAAAACTTAATTCTGTCTTCGCAATACACAACAAGGTTGTAATAGCCGGGGACAACGGAAGTATTTTTTTAAGTAATAACGGAGGCGCGGGTTTTAACCTCTACACTGCAGGTTCACAGCACCTCAACTCAATTTGCTTTGCCGACAATAATAATGGCTGGGCCGTGGGAAATGCCGGCGTGATTTACATGACCAATAACGGAGGTGCTACATGGTCAACTCAAAGTTCAGGAACAGCCGAGAATCTGAATTATGTCAGGATGTTTTCGGCTTCAGACGGACTTGCCTGCGGGAAGAACGGAACAGTTCTTAAGTATAATGGAAGTTCTTGGTCTGCACTTTCGACACCAACTACAAATGAGCTCCTTTGTATTGACAAGAAGAAATCAAGGATCATTGCAACAAACAGCGAAGGCGCAGTTATCAAATCAGATGACAACGGTTCAAACTGGGTCATTATTAATTACAAGATCGTAGTGAAATCTGAAGTCAGATCCGTTTGTATGATAGACGATGATACTTTCTACAGTTGCGGAGGCGGTGGATTCATCAGAAAGTCAACTGACGCTGGAGCAACATTCAGTTTTCAGTCAAATCCAATGATGGCAAATTTGGTCTCAATGTATTTCTTTGACGCAAACAAAGGTTGGGCTGTGAGCTCACTCAACAACGCAATTCTGAATACGACAAACGGTGGAACAACATGGTCGTTTGGAACCGGTACCACAGTAGGTTATAGCTGGTCGCAGAAACGGGCCGGTTCAAGTAATATTGGAAACGGTTTTTCACTCCACCCATTCAACAAGAATACCATTTTCATTGCAATGGGCAAGATTGTTTATCGCAGCCTGAATCGCGGCGAAAACTGGACTATCATTGATACAATTGGTTTCGGAAGCAGGGCACATACATTTTTCGTGTCCTCTGTCGATTCAAACCACTGGATTGCGTCAATGGATGAATCGGGAGGCAGAGTTGTGAGAACGACAAATTACGGCACCACATGGACTGTGACCTGGGGACCCGCACCTCTTACTAATTATGGTATGCCGATGATGGCTGATCCTACGACTCCGAATCAGGTTTATCTAAACCCCGATAACAGCGTGCTCTTGAAATCAACAAACTTTGGACTGAACTGGTCATCAGTAGGTACTAAAGTTTTCAGGAGTCCTGACAATATTACCGTAGCATTAGATGATCCGAATACGATCTACAGCGGCGATGGTGTAACGGGTTCGGGTCTTGCCGAATTATTCAAGACTACCAATGGCGGTATCAACTGGGCATTAGTTCATACTGTCTCCGGCTCGGAAATTCCATTTACAGTAACTTCAACACTTGATCCCGATTTGTCTTACCATTCATGCTGGAGTTCGGGCGGAATTTGGAAGTCTCAGAACAAATGGAACACTTTCACTCAAGTAGCTACAACAGGTAGTGCATGGGCAGTTGATATTGCAAAGGATGATATAACTGCAGTGGCTTACGGGCTTTACTCCGGCACTGTTTACCACTCAACCAACAGCGGATCGTCATTCACATCAACCAGTGTCGGAAGTTCACCTGAAGCAGGCATGCTCTATTATGACAAGGGCACGCTCTTCAGCCAGAAAGGTGCTGGAGTTTATAAGCTTAACATAAACTACACCGTTCCTCTCAGCTCATTTACGGTAATAAATGTTTCAGCAATTCCTGAGGCTATGTACAACTTTGCCGGAAATCTCAATATGCGTGATACTGTCATGCTCCTTGTCAGAAATTCAACTCCTCCATATTCACTTGTTGATTCGGCAAAATCTGTTCTGGATTCTGCAAGTCTTGGCTGCAGTTTCCGATTTTCAAGTCTTGCAAACGGTACATATTATCTTGTTGTAAAGGGAAGAAACATTATTGAGACCTGGAGCAAAACAGGCGGCGAGTCAGTTACAGCAGGAAGCATTAACGCCTATGATTTCAGGACAGCCGCATCCCAAGCTTATGGAAACAATCAGACTCAGGTAAGCTCATCACCTGTCTATTATGGTATTTACTCCGGTGATGTTGACGGCGATGGAGCTGTTGACGGAACCGATACCGGCCTGATTGATAACGATGCATATGTTTATGCTTCAGGATATTTGGATACCGATTTGACCGGAGATGGAACCGTTGATGCAAGCGATTACTCAATTGCAGATAACAATTCATCTACGTATATCAGCAAGGTCACACCATAGATTCTGTGTGATTCGTATTCACGAAAGTCTATGTGGCTGTTTCGGGAAGTCACTTCAATGATTGAAGTTTTCTGTCCGATATCATGAAGTTAACGAATGGTAAAGGTTCATATTGTTTCTCTTTTGAGAAAGGATTCATAAGCTAAGTGAAAAAATTGATAACGAGGTTAAGATGTCGGGACGGAAAGTAATAATAAGCCCGGACTTCGAATGTTGAACAATCAGGATATGAAAAAAAATTTGCAAACCATTAATTGCTCTTTTGAAAATGAAAAAGAAATTTGGATTTTCAGAAACAAGTAATGTTTCTCTCATTAGAATTGCGGCCGGAGCTTTGCTCTTGTGTTTTATTACAGTAATTTCTTTTGCAGGCGTATACTCAAGCACTGTTCCATCTGTGGTTTTTGTTTCAAGGAACATGACCACAGGCGGAAGTATTCATTTCCCTCAAATGACACTGATCCCGGGATCAGGACCTTTTTCCAGAACTGCTGTGGTTGGCGGAAGCTTGTTGCTGAGAGAAAGCAACGGCAATGTGATTACACTGACTGACAGCTCAATAAACCATAACGGAATAAGGTTGGTAGATGTCTCTGACCCATGCGTGCACTGGAACGGTTCAAAGATTTTATTTTCGGGAATTGAACACAGAGACAGCAGTTGGAGGATCTACGAGATTAATACTGACGGCACAAGTTTCAGAAAAGTGACATATTCAAACAGGAATATTGAGCTTTCACAGTTTGGATCAGCTGCCTTCAAATTTCTGAAATATGATGATTTTGATCCCTGCTATCTTCCTGACGACAGGATTTGTTTTTCGAGTACAAGATACCCCTCGCTGTCATTTTATGGAACAAGGACAGCAAATCTGTATGTCATAAATTCCGATGGAAGCGGCTTCAGGCGAATAACCACAGAACGCAACAGTGCGGAGGAACCGACTATTGATCCGATAACGGGAAAGATAGTCTATTCAAGGTGGTGGGTTAACATTGATATGCCCTCGAGGCTGACACCCCAGGGAATTACAAGAGATACAAGTCTTGCAATGACTACCGATATTGGAAATATCTGGTGGTCTGCAAGAATCAACCCCGATGGAAGCGAAATGCAACTCTATGGCGGGTCTTTTATCAGCAGGCTCGGACTTCAGACCTACAAGCCGGTTGTCATGGATGATTCAAGACTGCTCAGCGTTTTCAACTCGCAGACTCAGTTGCTGACAAATTCAGGAAGTTCAGGATTCAGGATTTTTAACAGGGGACCGGGTGAACAGAAACATATTGCAGGCGTCAACATGGAGACAATGCAGACATACAATAACTTCCCGGATTCATGGGGTATTATGCAACCCCCGTATGCTTTAGACCCTATTCCTGCACCGGGAGGGAAGATCATTTTTTCTTATGCAAACAGTGTGGAAAATGCGGACTTTGGATTGTACTTAATCAATATGGACGGAACAGGTCTTGAACCATTTTTCAATATTACGGGTAAACTTGAACTAAACCCTGAGATTGTTCTGGCTAAGCAACTGCCTCCGCTGATACCTGACAATGTTCTTGATATAAGCGATGAGCTGCCGCCAACGTCAAACCCGGATACTTACTTCAAGAACGGCGCTTTGAGATTTGATTGCAGCAACATTTTTACAAACGGAGATGTAGATATGCCAATTGCCGATGCCCCGCCTCTCACGAAGAATGCCAGGATTAAATTGTACCTTAACTTTCAAAGAACTGATACTTCCGGCAAAGATGATGCTATTTTGTTTCTCAATGAGCCGATTCAGTTTGCAGGCGGTTTCTGGATTCCAATGATTCCTGCCGATGTACCTGTATTCGACCAGGTTGTTGATTTTCAGGGCCGTGTAATTGCCGGCTCAAAAGGGCAGATAGCTCATTTGTCGGGACTGAATTTCGGCAGACCCGGAACCGGTACACAATGTGTCGGGTGTCATCAGGGACATTCGTTCATTCCAATGCCTACAAACAATTATGACGGTCAGTTCTTCAATACTTCAACATCGGCATCTGTTACAGAAAGTTCATTCAGGATTATAAACAATCAGGAAATTTATTCCGGCAAAAAAGTAGTTGACAGAAAAGCAAGAAATGATTCTCTCAGCGTCAACTGGATTGCTGCAGGTGCGCAGAATGAATGGGTCAAACTGAATTGGGAGGTAAATATAGATGCAAGAAAATTCGTACTGTATAATATCAGGCCGAATACTCAGACAGGAACTGATATACAAGTTAATGACTGTGAGATATTCACATATCTGAACGGAGTGCAGGTATGGCATACAGCATCCACAGGCCCCATAAGCACAAATGGAACGGTTGTCCTGCTTGACACTCCAAGAAGCATCAATGAAGCGAAAATTATTGTAAAGAGTTTCTCCGGCAACATTACCGGTCAGAGTGTTCCAGGGCTTGCTGAAGTTGAAACGATTGCCAGGATGTCATATTATGATCTTACTGATTTCAAGCACAGTTCCGGACAACTTGATAATTTCAACCTGTCTCAAAATTATCCGAATCCGTTTAATCCCTCTACTAAGATCAAGTTTACGGTTCCAAATGATCGGGACGGAGTTGTTAAGATTGTCAAGCTTTCGGTGTATAATATACTTGGCAAAACAGTTGAGGTTATCATTGACAAGAATTTGCAGCCAGGCAGCTATGAAGTCGTATTCAACGCCGGGAATAATCCTGCAGGTGTTTATCTCTACAACCTGACCATAGGTAACAGTAGTGAAACCAAGAAGATGCTGCTAATCAAGTAATTTTTGGATATGAATTATTTTTGTTTCTGTTACGAGGCCCGGGTAATGCCCGGCCTTTGTATTAGAAGAGTTCCGTGCTTGTGCGGAAAATGATTGGATTATCGGAGTGCAGTGACTCTCCAAAAATATCAAGAAATGGACTCGATAGAAATGTCAGTATTAATCATTAGATTGGAGGTTCCCATGGGAAGGAGCCTTCAGAATGAAAGGAATATTGGCAATGAGTAGCAGGGATTGTGAACGATTGTAAGTAACAGCCAATATTGAAAAGAAGGTACTGACAGTTAAGAAGGGCTTACATAAGTGAGGATTAAGTGAACATCAGATTTACAGAATCCTGAAGCGATTATGGGCTGGGGGAAAGGAAGGAATAATTCAGGGTCTTATGTTGTGTTGTCGGGACATTCGCCCCGGCACAAGTGAATATATTACGTCGGGATGAAAGTCATGACGCCACAGGAAAGCAACTCAGTTTACTGCCGGAACATTTGTCACTATTTCACCAACGCCATTCGCTTCACATCAACCTGCATGCCATTAACATTCAGCGAGTAGAAATACACACCGCTGGAAAGACTACCGGCATCAAACTCAACTTCATGCCTTCCGGCATTCATGACTTCATTCACAAGTGTAGCAACTTCTTTTCCGGATATATTATAAACTCTTAGCTCCACATAATTCTTAATTCCTAATTCATAATTTATAGTGGTCGTCGGATTGAAGGGGTTGGGGTAATTCTGAGAAAGATAGAAATTGTCCGCTTGAACTTCGGAGATTTCATTTACTGAAGTGACCCCGCCATTCTCTGTTTTGAGTATGGTTCCTGAATTTCCTACAACATAACCTGTCTTGGAATCCAGAAAGCACACGTCTCTTAATATCTTATCAATTACAAAGTTCTGTGCAAACCAATTATTGCCGCCGTTGGTGCTCTTAATGATCAGACTTTGGTATTCCGTACCGGTCCATCCGCCTCCCACGGCAAATGCAGTATCGTTGCCGGCAAATGTTAATCCGGTAACGGCCATGTTCGGAGAGCCATAAACAAGTTGCCAGCTTGACCATTCATTTGCTTTGTAAATTCCATACGATGTCTGAAAATTCGGTGCGCCGGAATTATAATTGAAGCCGGCAAATCCTGATCCGGATGCGAAAAAATAACAATCGCTAAATGTGTATTCACCGGGACCCCAAAACAAGCCGCCTGACCAAGTCATTCCTCCGTTGCTTGTCCGTTTCTGTGTTCCGGAGCTTCCCATTGCATAGCCGGTATCAGCATTCAAAAAATAAATGCCCCATATATTTCCGGTAAATCCTGTCACAGTATTGTTCCATGTCTGACCTCCGTCCTGGCTTTTATAAACTCCAAATCCCCCTCCGCAATAAACGATCGTGTCAACACATTGAATTGAATTCAGAGTTACGCCGCTGAACACGGTAAACCAATTGAGTCCGGCATTTGTGGTCTTTAGTAAAATGTTATTACCGCAACAATATCCCGTTGATTCATTGGCAAAACTGATCTTGTTTAATTGTGGACCTGAACCAACTGTTAAGACATTCCAATCTTGTCCTCCGTTTGTGGTTTTAAGAATTGTACTGTTGCCGCCGCATGCATATCCGGTAAGATGATCAGTGAAATGAACTCCGTAGAGATTAACGCTGACCCCGGAGTTGAGCAGTTGCCAATCGGTTTGAGAATTACTGTTTCCGGAATTAATTAAGACAGCCAATAAACAAAGTGATAGTCTTTTCATTTTGATTCCTCCTTTGAATTCGATAAATCTTTTCTGTGTACACATCTCTTTCTGCGATTATTTTTAATGGAGTCTACCAAGTGGCAAGCCACCAAGTGGCAAGCATTCACTAATTGCAGTTCCTACTTTATCAATGCCATAAGCTTCACACCCATTTGCTTTCCGTTTGCACTCAGCGAGTAGAAGTAAACACCGCTCGGAAGATTACCTGCTTTGAATTCAACCTCATGTCTTCCGGCATTCTTCACTTCATTGACAAGCGTAACAACTTGTTTACCCACAGCATCAAACACCTTCAACACAATATAAGCAGCAAATCTTAAATCGTAACTTATCTTTGTCGAGGGGTTGAACGGGTTTGGATAGTTTTGAGAAAGACTGAAGTTCAGTGGGTTTGAATTCGTTGAGATATTTGCTTTTGCATCTCTTGTGTTAAGACCTTTCAGCAGTGCATTGATCTTGATTTGCTTAAATTCAATCTCATCAAATGCATTTCCTGAACTCAGATTATCTCCTGAACCTACCGATAGTATTTCTTTATTAATGAGAGCATGAAATCCTTTCGGAGTATTTGTATTGCTTGCATAGATCTCATCATAATCCGAAATTGCATCTTCAATGTTGCCTTGTTTTATGTTTGATTGAATCGCCAGGTCTTCGGAAATATTTCGCATGATGACCGTGTGAGTAGTGTCTCCGGCTATTGTCAAAAAGTAATTCTCCAGAACTGCATACTCCGTTACAGTTGCCTGCTTCTTTTCGAAACAGTTGAATATCCTTGCAAGGCATGATGAAGCATTACCGCTGTCTTTGTATTCAGATACTATCTCTTTGTAATATCCAATTGCTTCGTCATACTCGCCGTTGAATTCACTTTGATATGCAAGTAGATACAACTCTTGTGCAGAGTTTGGATTGTCGGAATCATAGAAGTGCAGCGTATCGTACATTCCAAAACCGATCGTATCAAGCTGGTGATTGTTAGTTGCTCTTGCAGACGTTGAGTTATTGTCGTAAGGA
>CALEVL010000124.1 GCA_937924675.1 uncultured Ignavibacteria bacterium
ACTGCCGTTGAGTTCATATTGAGTCCCAGTGAAGCTATGAATATCGCAAAGATCAGAATCCAAAGATTTGTTCCTTTGAATGCAACCCCGGCTTCTACAGATCTTATTACAGTTTCAACATCCTCTCTTTCTCCAAATAATCTGAACGCAGCTAAAGTGCGAACCAAAAATCTTTGCATCAGCAATGGCCGTTATAAATTTGATTTACTCATGATTGAACTGCAAAAATATGAAATGCAATCAATGTATTCCATTTCTAAGCGTTGATGGTTTTCAATTTTATGTGACCGGCTTATAAGAGGCAAGGCAGAGACGAGTTAATTCTCTGCCTACTTTGCAGTATGAAACAACTTACTTACTGTCCTCTGTCCTTTTTGAAAACACTCCTATGAAACTTCCGAATATTTTCTTTAGCAAGGATGTTATACTATGGTCTAATCAGCTCTATGAAATTCGCCGCATTATTATCTGTTATCGCAGCGTCAGTCGCATCAACAAAACCATCTCCGTTAATATCTGTTTTCTTGTATCCGCCGGCAAAGACATACGAATCATTATCAATCATTGAAAGATCAGTCGCATCAATGCTTCCATCCTGATCAACATCACCTCCATAGACAGAGAAGATCACAGGAGAGTTATCACTTTGAATTATGTTATTTCCCCAAGCCATGCCGGAGTTAACGGTCATATCATAGGAGTTCACCGGCTCTCTTAAGTATAAAGGTTGTGACCATGTCTCAAGTGAGTTTCTGTGTTTTATAACTATGTAGCAGTAAGAATCAGGCAAGTGGCTGAAATTAAAGGTACAATTCAGAGTTGATGAATCAATTACCGCTTTCCCCGAATCAAGCGTTTGAGAGAGTCCAAGGTGTCGCTTCAAATAGACTCTTATTGTATCTCTCATATTTAATCTGTTCGTATTCGGATTGTATAACCCTTGCAGACTTAACTTTAGATTAAGTGTCTTGTTCCCCTCATAATCAATGTATGCATTTATAAGACTATCCTGACTCACAGAACCTCCTGCATAAGCAATGTTTACAAGATTGTTTAGTGAACCTGATCTGACAATCAATAAAGGTTGTGTTTTCGGGGATGCCTTTTGACTGTTTACTTTATAATTGAATACCACATAAGTTGTATCAGGGATCCTTACAAAATTTATCGAGTCGCCGCTTGCTGTCATACAAATTGCCACAAATGGATTAACACCATCATTTGCAACCGCAGCTTGAGTGAAAACAGAATAATTTTGTACCACATTGAACATAAATGTTTCGTACATCCAAGCATTTCTCCACCTGACATAGAATGGCATTTTATCTTTGCTGTAAGATATTATCATTTCTGTAACAGGATTTTTCTGCGGTATGGCAATGCATGGTTTTCTATATCTGTTATCATAACCTGAAAAGTATCTGACAGTCTCCAGTGTAAATGCTGATGTGGGAACAAAGGATGTCTTGAGAAGATAGATACCTGTTTCATTTGAAGCCAGCCTTCGCTCTACAGCAATGTAAACTGAATCCGGAGAGCCCCTTTTGAATCCGGCACTCGGGAAATAATCAGCTGCACCTGTTATTAAAGTTGTGCCTGACCATGAAGCGCCCCAGTTGACTGTTCTGAAATACTTGGTCTTAGTTATTCCCAGAAATCCTGAAGCATTGTCACTTTCAGTGCATACGACTCCGAAGTAGGTCGGCGCAGCATAAAAAGCTCCGTCACTGATGGCGCTGACATGTGAGAATTTTTTTCCTGCAGGCGGTGCTGCTATTTGTCCTGTCAGCGGCGCTGCTCCGTCGCTTCTTACGGAGATGAAATTCAGTGATGCGTCAGACCTGTTTGCGTTTGGACTTAGAGTGTAGAATACGATCATTCGTGTTGAGTCCGGTTTTGAATTGTCCTTTGACTCCACAAGCAGTGAAAGACTTCCCACGTAACTCGTATATTGATATCCGATCACGTAATTCCAGTTCGCTCCATTATCGGAAGATTTTCTTACGGTTATAACATAGGGATATGTAACTGAATTCTGCAAAAAGCAGACTGCTGAGTAAAGCAGTCCGTCTTCTCCCTCTTTCGTATCCATGGTTTTGCCGCTGTCAATGCTGGGACTTATCAGCCCGCTTTGAATGATCCTGTCGGATGAATACCAATCACCTTCCCCGGTATCGTCCATTCTTACCATGCCGGGAGTAGTCTCCAATTGCAGAAATTTGGATTCATTGGGTAAGTTAAGATACATTTCCCGTTCAAATTGATGAGCCTGAGATTCATTTCCGCTTTGAACAGCAGATTTATGAAGCGCTTCAATATTGAGTGATGAATTATCCATTTGGGAGTTTGCATCAGCTTTCATCAGGTTTAGAATAATTGCCAAAGCGATAAGAGAGATAACTGTTTTCATTTTTTTGTGAATGTTTAGTTTAATGATGTTTTCAAAAAGTTGTACAAAATTACCGGCATTTGTACACACGGTAAACTAAAAGAAATCAAAAACCTTGACAGAACTAATTACTACTTTTCTAACAAAACCATTATTTTAAGGACAGAATTAAAGATAATAAGCAAATGAACCTTGACGCCAATAATGAGACAAATAATGAAAGAAACATTCTGTACAAACTTCTATCCACTTTAAGCAACCGGGAATGGAGTGAGTTTGAGAAGTTTGTTGAATCTCCTTATTTCAACCAAGGGAGGAATTACGGCTCTATTATGAAGATTCTTCGTAAGCACAAACCGGAATTCAATTCGCCTGAGCTCAGAAAGGAGAGCCTTTACAAGAAGTTGTATCCCGGCAAGCAATACAAGGAGAGTGTAATGTATTCGACTTTCTCGCGGCTGTACTCAATAGCAGAAGAGTTTATAGTGCAGATAGAAATGAGAAATGACAACTTCATTGACAGGGAACGGCTAAGACTTGCTGCATTAAGAACCCGCGGCATTAACACAAAAGCTGTATCGCAGATTTCCAGGATGGAAAAGGACCTTAAGAACAGAAAGATATATATGGAAGAATTCTACCACATAAAAGAGTTCTCAAAGGAAATTGGATTCTTTTACTATCAGAATAATATGAGAGACAAGATTTCCGGGCCGGTAATTGAAATACTGAAGTACTCCATATACTGGCACTTTGTAGAATTTTCAATTTATCTCTCATCACTTTATTCACAAAAGAACTTTCACAAAAGCGATTACAGAAAGAGCATCGTGTCAAAACTCGAGGGCTGCCTTGACAAAGGCAAGATGTTGGATATAGTTAAGAAGCATGATCCGGATAATTTCAAAATACTGTACCTCCACTATCTTGACATAGAAGCATCCCATACTCCCTATAAGGACGAACCTTATCATCAAATGAAAGAGCTTACATTCAAATCATTGGATGTAATGGCAAAGGACTACAAGAATTACTTTCTAAACTCACTTGCCAAACATTGCTCAATGAGGTTTGTTGCAGGTGATAGCAAGTTTAAGCGCGAAGCTTTTGAAATAAGGAAGAAGACTGTAGAAGAAGATCTCTTATCATTCAACTCTGACGGCAATATCAGAGCAAGTGAGTTTCGCTCCACATTTATTGATGCTCTCAATATGTATGAAGTTGATTGGGCTGAGAAGTTCGCAACCTCATATCTTCCCCGTCTAAATCCTACAATACAGGAAGACATAGAATGTTACTGCAAAGCACGCATAGCTTATGAAAGACGCGACTACGACAAGGCAATTGTCTATGCCGGAAAAGTTAACATAAATCAGATATTGTTCAAGCTTGACATGAAGAATCTTATTGCAAAGATATATTATGATACTGATTCGGTCGAGCCGTTGATCTCGGCTCTCAATTCATACTATCAGATTATTCATAACGCAGACAAGACTGCAGAGGCCATAACAAAGCGGCATGCAGGGTTTGTGAAGTATCTGCGTAAACTGTGCAGAGTTAAATTTGAGAACAAAGACAAAGACGATCTTAAGTTATTGCGTAGGCAGATTGAAAGAGAGAATGTAACATCAGGGTCTTGGCTTATTAAGAAGATTGATGAGCTTCAGAAAGGAGTAAAATGATAAATTACCCTGCCCGCAACTGAAGTCGCGGACAAAGGGTATTATTCTTTCAGACTATCACATTCCTTTTTTCTAATTTCAAATATCCAATTGACCTTCATGGTCTTACTACCGACACAAAATTTGAAGCGTTATTATCTGCAATTGCAAAATCAGTTCCGTCAACGAAGTCATCTCCTGTCAGATCTGTCACAACATATCCGCCCACGAAATTAGCTGCGTCATTGTCTATTGTACTTACATCAGTCGCGTCAATAGTTCCATCCTCATTTATGTCGCCGGAATAGATGCCGTATCTCAATGGAGAATTATCAACCAAAATCAGGTTGCTTCCAAAAGCGCTAGTGGATGCGTTTGAGAAATCATACGTCATGACCGTATTGACTGTGAAAACCATTCCACCTGCTTTACTCCATGTCTCCAAAGTATTCCTGTGCCTGACCCTGAGATAATAAACTCCGGAAGGCGTGTTTGGGAAGTAGAATGTTCCTTCGAAGTTAAGATAGTTAATCAAAGCAGTTGATGAATCAATTACATTGAATGGTGAAGAATTTGAATGCAGATAAATTGTAACTGTATCGCTTACGTTGAGTTGATTTGCAACATTATAAAAGCCTTCCGGAATGATTCTTGCGATTATGAATGCCGTGTCAGTTTGAAGATACACGTAGATATTTCCGGCAGAAGCGCTGAATTCATTTGCTCCCACTAACTGATCCGGCAGCAAATCATTATTCAGATCTCCTGCACCTGAAACGGAATGGCCGAATCTGTCTCCGGAAGATTCACCTGTTGCCGACTTGTCTGCAATCGTATCCATTGAAGATCCTCCGTGATAAACGAAGAAGCTTCCTGATCCGGATGACGGTGCACCTGCCATCACATCATCATAGCCATCGGAATTAACATCGCCCGCATCTGAAACAGAATATCCGAAATCACCTGCACCACTTCCGGATATTGAGACATCAATAGTATTATTCATAGTTGAGCCACCGAAATATACATAGATTCTGCCGTCATTCGAATTAAGTCCATAGGCACCAACTATAACATCGTCAAAGTTGTCATTATTAACATCACCAGCACGTGATACTGAAGTTCCGAAGTAACCGCCGGATCCCTGACCTGTGGTGATTACATCTGCTACATTATTCAGCACCGCACCTCCAAAGTAAATGTTCGCACGCCCATTACCTGAGGAGTTGCCCGGTGAACCGATTATGAAATCGTCATATCCGTCGCCGTTCACATCACCTGCTCCGCTCACTGATTTCCCTAGTTCATTAAATGTTCCGATTCCTGTCATTGTAAGATCAATCACATTATTCATGGAAGATCCTCCCAGAAATATGAAAGCTCTTCCGGTAGAAGCGCTGTATGTGTTAGCTCCAATTATCACATCATCAAAGTTGTCACCGTTTACATCTCCCGCGCCGGATACAGAAACACCAAAACTCATGCCGGCAGTTGGACCGGTAAGAATAAGGTCTGCCGTCGTATCAATCACAGAACCGCCGAAGAATATGAAAGCTCTTCCCGTTCCAATACCATAATAGGGAGCGCCAACTATGATATCATCATAGCCGTCATTATTCACATCACCTGCTCCGGATACTGAATAGCCGAAATTCTCATCTGTTGAACCTGATGGAGAACCGAACAGTATGGCATCAGGTATGAAGTCAATATTGTTGCCGCCGAGAATTATGTATGCCTTACCGGAATTGGCATCACGCTCGTCATTGTAGGGCGCACCCATCACTATGTCATCAAAGCCGTCATTGTTGAAGTCGCCTATGTTGCTTACAGAATGTCCATAATTATCTCCCGGAGAAAGGAATGCTGATGATTCATGATTCATATCTGATGCATAAGCCGACAAACTAATTAACGTAATGCTTGTAAGAGCAAATAAGGGAAAGACTGATAAGAGCTTGATAAGTTTTTTCATAAAAGAGATTTTTTAATTTTCAACCCGAAGATAAAACAGTACTCTATTAACAGTTTCATCATCCGGAGTTATGATTAGTTATTGAGTTGAGCAAATTCATTTAGGGTGTTATCACCGACACAAAATTTGAAGCGTTATTATCTGCAATTGCAAAATCAGTTGCATCAACAAAATCATCACCGGTAAGGTCGGTTACTATGTAACCTCCCATGAAGTTGAATGCATCATTATCAACTGTACTAACATCAGTAGCATCAACAGTTCCGTCTTGATTGACATCACCCGAGTAAGAACCATAGTAGTCAGGATTCACGCTGACTTGTATGAGATTATTTCCGTATGCCTGTGAAGCAGATGTTGTAAAGTTGAAACCCGTGTTTGCTCCTGATGTGAAACTCACCGGAGTTGCGCTCCATACTTCGATGGTATTTCTGTGTTTCACTGTTACATAGTAGTTTCCGGTTGGAGCAATAAGCATGCTGAATACTCCCGTCAGAGTAATCTTATTTATGACTCCGACATAAGAATCAACAATTGCATACGGAGATGAAGCATTTCTCAGAAATACTTCGCAGGTATCACTGATTCTCATATTGAATGATTGAGAGTCAAAGAAACCTTCCATTGCGGCTGTCAGAGTAATGCTTCCGGGACTGCCGAACGGAACTGTTACAAGATTAGATAGAGTACTGATATTGCCATGTATATCAACTGCGGCTACTTCATAATCATAAGTCCAGCCGTTTGTTACAGACAGATCATCGAAATTGTTTGCAGTAGAGGTTGCAAGCTCCGCACCATCTCTGTAGATTATATAGTGATGAATATCCTCTTCGAGGTTTTCATTCCAGGTAAGATAAACAGAATTGTTGTCAGGTGTTCCGGCAAGACTTTGCGGTGCGAATGGCGCAAGGTTGTCAACACTGTAACCGGATATAATATTTGAACGCCAATAACTGTTAATGTCGTTAGTTTGTGCTGTTATTCTGTAAAACATTGTACCGCTGTTGTTTGACATTGAATCATTATCCGTATTAACATTCTGCGAATAGTATGTACCGTTCGCAGCAGGAACAGTCATTACACTTGACCACATGAAACCAGTTATTCCGGGAGGCGGGCTTTGCTGAATCAGATAATTCACAACAGAACCTCCGCCCTGATAATCATATCCGCTTCTCACCCACTTTAGCTTAAGCACTCCACCCTGATCAAATGATACATCCTTGGCGGAGATTGCTCTTGGGTTTATGGGTGGGGTGGAGGACAAATATAGATATGCCTTTCCCGCACCATCAGCGGCGGCATTGTTAAAAGGTGAACCCACAAGATAATCTGAAATACCGTCTCCATTCACATCTCCGGCTGTTGATACTTGATATCCGAAATTATCTTCTTGTACCGGATTGCCGGACAAAACGATATCTGCTTGATTGTTCATTGCAAAGCCGCCGTAATACAAAAATGCTCCACCTGCATCAAGATAGTATGTTGCACCAACGATAACATCATCAAATCCATCAGCGTTGGCATCCCCTGCATTTGAAACAAAATGTCCAAAATCAATTGATGCCGAATTACCTGTAAGCACTACATCAGCGATACTATTTACTGAATTTCCTCCTAAATAAATATAAGCTCTTCCGGTGTAGCTTCCCAAATAGTCATTTCCAAAAGCTCCGACAATGACATCACTATAGCCGTCTCCGTTCACATCACCTGCTCCGGAAACAGAAGTTCCAAAAAAATCAAAGGTATTTTCGCCTAACAGTGTTACACTTGGGGAATTGCTTAAGATACTTCCGCCAAAAAATATGTACGCACTTCCGGCATCGATACCGGCAAGGTCATTTTGATTCGATCCAATGATTAAGTCGCTAAAACCATCTCCGTTTACATCACCTGCTCCGGATACGGATACTCCAAAAGTTTCATAAGCGGATTCTCCAAAATATACTTTGTCTGCCACATTATTCATGGAGCTTCCACCGAAGTAAATGTTTACCTTTCCGGCATCAACATCAAAATCATCATTGATAGGCGCACCAACAATTACATCTCCAAAGCCATCACCATTTACATCACCGGCATCCGATACAGAATATCCAAAATAATCATCGATCATTTCTCCGTTCAAAACTACATCCGAAACATTATTCATTGAGGCACCGCCGAAGAAGATGTAAGCCCTTCCGGCATTGCTTCCTGTAAAATCATTGTATCTAGCCCCAATAATCACGTCATCAAACGAATCACCATTTACATCTCCTGCCGAGGAAACTGAACTGCCAAAATAATCGAAGATTGATTGGCCCCTTAATATTACATCAGGCGTATTGTCAAATATCACTCCACCATAATAGATATTTGCTTTTCCTGCTGAATCACCCGGTATCCCAATAACCATATCATCATACCCGTCACCATTAACATCCCCTGCACCGGATACTGAGAAGCCCATATAGTCATAGTCGGTGCCTCCGGTAAAAAACTCATCAGCTATATCGCTGCCTGTCATCGAGTTCAGGTAGAGGTAAACTCTTCCTGCCGCAGAACCTCCGGCATTGTTGAAAGGTGCGCCGGCAAGAACATCAGTGTAGCCGTCACCGTTTGCATCACCGGCATAAGAGACAAAAAAACCAAGGTTATCTCCCGAATCTTCACCGGAGAATATTACATCTCTGATATTGTCCATCAAACTTCCTCCGTAATAGATATATGTTCTTCCCGCATCAGAAAAAGCTGCATCGTTATTTGGCGCACCGGCAAGCAAGTCGGAGTAACCGTCACCGTTAAGATCACCCTGAAGTGAAACGGAATAACCAAAACTTTCACCCGACATGCCGGGTAGTGTTACATCAGCTGTGTTATCCAATGTGGCACCGCCATAAAAAATGTAAACACTCCCTGAGCCCGAACCGCCCGCATCATTACCAAATGCTCCCGATACTACGTCTGAATATCCGTCACCGTTTACATCTCCGTTGCCGGACACTGAGTTACCGAATCCGTCATTTGCAGCTACTCCGGTCAGTGTCATATCGGCAGTTGTGTTCATAGGGTTGCTTCCAAGGAAAACATAAGCCCGCCCGGCATTTGAGCCACCTGCATCATTATTGGGCGCTCCGCAGATCACATCAGAGAATCCGTCACCGTTAACATCACCTGCATAAGAAACTGATGTTCCGAAATTATCCTGAGCCGTAAGTCCGTTTAACGTAACATCAACAGAATTATTCATTGGATTGCCGCCGAAATATATCTGGCCTCTTCCTGCATTCGTTCCTGTGCCATCGTTTCCCGGCGCACCTACAATCACATCGGCAATTCCGTTGGCATTCACATCTCCGGCAGAAGAAACAGTGAGTCCGAAATTATCTCCTGCATTAGAACCGGTCAGAGTAACATCAACGACATTATTCATAGGACTTCCACCGAAGTATATGTAAGCTCTCCCCGCATCGGTTCCCCCGAAGTCGTTATATGGCGCGCCAACTATGACGTCATCAAAACCGTCACTGTTTAGATCACCTGCGGCAGAAACGTTCCAGCCGAATTTATCACCTGCAGCAGCTCCGCTAAGAATTACATCAACACCGGAATTTATTATATTGCCGCCAAAATAAATGTAAGCTCTTCCTGCATCTGCAGCAATTACGTCATTTTGCGGAGCTCCCACAATGATATCATCATACCCGTCACCGTTCACATCGCCGGCATTTGCAACGGAATATCCGAAGAAGTCATTAGCAGAATAACCGGTGAAGAATCTCTGCTGAATTGCATCAGACTCTATTTCCGGCGGTGACAATCTGTTCTCTCTAAGCAGTTTCCCATTCTCATCCATTAAAGAGTTGATTATATTTCTGTCAGGATTGTTTGACCTTGGATCATCATTGCCGGAACGGGCAAGATTAGGAGAACTCAAAGAATTTAAATTGTGCCAGTTACCCTGCACATTGTAAGTAATGGTCAGCATTAAAAAGGCAATAGAAATAAGACTAAGTAGACTCGTTCTCATATTCAGGGTTTTTGTTTAATAAAATGAGACGGATTTTTGGAATTTCCGGTGGGAAGACATTTGGACTATTTTGCTCTTCCCTATGACAAATTTAGACTGAATCAAAATAGAAATATTAAAACATATTTCCTGACAAAAAAAAAAATTAATTTTGGTCGGCTTTCTTGTCATTCAAAACTAATTTTTACAAACCTGAATCACATTAAGTGAATTGACGAAACTTATTAAAGGATGAAGACAGAAAAGTATCTTTTCGAACTTATCAAATCTCTATCACTCGCTGAACGCAGAAAGATTGTTGATAGATGGAGGGAACTTTCAACCACAGGCAGGAAGACTTATTATGAAGATATGTTTGAATGTTTATCAGACCTCGACAATTATGATGAGAAACGTTTCAAAGAAGAACACAAAGACAGAGAATTCATTCGCAATTTTTCCTACAACAAGAATTATCTCTATAACAAGATCCTGCAAAGTCTTCCTAACACTTCCGATTCCAAAAAT
>CALEVL010000125.1 GCA_937924675.1 uncultured Ignavibacteria bacterium
GAGATTGAATGCTGCGGGAACATTCGTATTCATGGGTTGAATGCCAACCGGTTCATCGGGCGGGATGAAGCCATATTGATTTGTTCTGTATCTGTCATGACCGTATTGAGGCCAGGGGAAATTTGCCTGTGTAAATGGAATTCCGGGAATGGTCCAGACATGGAGATAAGATTCGTTGTAAGTCTGTGAGGAAGTTGCAATGATTTCTATAGAGCCGTCATTATTCAAATCAGATATAGAAATTGCCCTTACCAATCCGATAGGTCTCAGTGGAGACCAGGGTAAGGAATTGCCGTCACTGTAATAAGCAAAAATATATCCATACCCAATAGGATCCCATGCGCTCCAGTTATTATCTATTACATTTAGGGTATTAGAATATGTCAACTTTCCAATCACGGGAGTAGCTTCATGTTCACCTACGCCTTCCTGAGGCCAGCCTGAAAGTTTTGTAAGATTACTTGAATACGCCGTTAAGTATGGATTTCCCTGAGCGCCATTTGCAAATTCAATTGTTCCATTCTGGTCAAGGTCACCGGCAACAAGAGTTCCCAATCCATTCAGAACAGAATTATATCCTACGTCAACAATCTCAGCATTGATATTATATTTGGTAAGTCTATTTTTACTAATACCACCAACATTAGCATTCGTTCTTGTAGACATTACAATTGCTGTAGAATCAGTATTGTTCTTATTTATTGTGATTGTTGGTGAAGCCCCCCAGTTATAGTAACCTGAATCAGAATAAACAGGCCAATCTGAAGAGAAATTATCTCCGTTCTTTCTGAAAATTCTAATGGCAGAAGAATCAATTGTTCCTGATGTATACCACTTATGAGTTGCAGCGACTATCTCCCCATATCCGTCATTGTCCAAATCACCGACGGCGGGATTTGTCCGCATTACGCCCGCTATATATCTTGGCCAGCCTTGTCTGAGAACTCCGTCAAAATTGTAAACGGCAATTTGGCTGTTCTTACTTACAATTAATTCAAGCTTGCCGTCATTATCAAGATCATAGAGACTTACGGGTTTGGACGGATTATAATCTCCGTCACTATAAAAGATTGGAAATCCCGGCAAGTGATTTGCGAATCTGTCAATTACATCTATTGAATTTGTCAGCCTGATAGCAATATCCAAATACCCGTCCCCATTCACATCTCCGGAAGCTATGCAGAGGAGAACTTCATTAAACCCTTTCGGAAAACCCGGATAGTGCGATCCGTCACTGCGAATCACATACAGCAATCCTGCAGGAATCGCAACGCCGTTATAATCAACCGAAAAAAAGATTATCTCATTCTGATTATCCTTGTCTAAATCAGTTATCAGCGGTATTCCGGATTTTTGGAAAGGAGTTCTTATAGAATCTAAGATCACGGGATATCCTGTATAATAATAAGGAGTTTGCGCATCTGAAGTTGTGTTGAAGCAAATGAGCGCTATTAGTACCATAAGAGTGATCAAAAAGTGTTTCATATCTGAGCATTAAAAGGTTTGCAGAAAAAAACAATGTTCTGATGTTTTTGCCAGCAGAGTCTGTTGCGTGATATTCTGGCAGGAGACAATATACCCGCTACAGCAAACTCAGGGGTTGCTATTCAGTGCAATTGATGCTTCGCTGTCTTTGTTGATTTCTAATCTCAGCGGAGGCGTGCTTTTCATTCTACCTGAATTGCCGGGATAGAATGCAATGACATCATAGATCCCTCCTGGCAGTTGAGTATGAAACTTACCGTCTGCGCCCGTGATGCCAAGATTTACTAGAAATTCACCCGCCTTAAACATCACTTCTGCCCCACTCACAGGTGTGATTCCGTCTCTATCTGTTACAAGAACGCTCACAATGTATGTTGGTTTGTCCGGTGTTTGCGCCGAAGCACAATCATTAAAGATTGAAGATACCGTTGTTGCAAGAATTGCAATTGCAATTATGATTTTGATCTTCTTCATTGGTTTCATATTTTGGTTGTTTTAGTTATGTCTTATTTTTGTCCGCGTCTGAGTCTCCGGCGCTTTTCCGTGACTCAGACGCAAAGTGAGTTTTCTATTTTGCAATCGGGATATTTGTCACTATTTTATCAAATTCATCTTCATCGTATATACATAATTATCACTTTGTAAACGGCAAAAATAAATCCCGCTCGATAGTCCGCTGCCCTGCCCGTGCAGGCGGGCGTCAAAGCTTACCTGATATGTTCCGGGATTTAAACTTTCATTTATTAAGGTTGATAATTCTCTTCCGAGCATATCAAAGACAACAAGTTTCACTTTCCCTTCTTTCGCTATATCGAACTTTATGCTCGTAGCCGGATTAAACGGATTAGGGAAATTCTGATAGAGATTGAATGCTGCGGGAACAATTGTAGAAGTCGGTTGAATGCCGACCGGCTCATCGGGCGGGATGAAACCGTGTTGGTTTGTTCGGTAGCGGTCATGACCGTATTGAGGCCAGGGGAAATTTGCATGTGTAAAGGGAATTCCTGGTATGGTCCACACATGGAGATAAGATTCGTTGAAAGTCTGAGAAGAAGTTGCAATGATTTCAATCGAACCGTCATTATTAATATCTGAGAGTGAAATTGAGTTTACCAAACCAATAGGTCTCAATGGTGACCAGGGAAGCGAAGAACCGTCCTTTCTGTAGGCAAAAATATTACCATAACCATTTGGACTAAATGCGTTCCAGTTATTGTCTGCGATGTTAAGATCATTTGAGTTAGATAATTTACCTATAACCGGGGTTGCCCAAAACTGTCCTACTCCTTCGTTCGGCCATCCAGGCATTTTTCCCATCATATTTGAATACAAACTTAAAGCTGTTGGATTACCTTGATTTCCATTGCTGAATTCAGGTCTCCCGTCGCGGTCAACATCTCCAATTATCAATGTACCTAATGCATTCAGTACAATATTGTAGCCTCTCTCAATAACATTCCCCCTTATGTCATACTTTGTTAGACGATTATTGCTATATCCAATTGAAATGCTCAAGTAAGAAGACATTAAGATAAAAGTTGAATCTGAGTTAGACTTGTTTATGATCAATGTAGGAGATGCGCCTGTATTATTATACGAGGAATCGTAACTCAGCGGCCAATTACCCGGGAAATTCTCTCCATTGCTTCTATAAATTCTAAGCTTAGGTACATTCTGAATCGATATTATTGGTATGACAATTTCTGCCAATCCATCATTGTCAATATCCGCGATTGCAACATTTGTTTGACAATTTCCCGGATACAACTGCGGCCAGCCGTTTCTCATAACACCATTCGAATTAAAGACCGCAGTTTCTTCATTTTTGCTGACAACTATTTCAAGTAAACCATTGCTGTCAAGATCATAGATATTTATTCCCTTCATAGGGTTTGGATCTCCATCGGAGTAATCTATTGGAAATCCGGGTAGAGAATTTCCAAACCTATCAATTACGTCAACCGAATTTGTCATTCGAATCGCCA
>CALEVL010000126.1 GCA_937924675.1 uncultured Ignavibacteria bacterium
TCGAATTTTGTTAAACCCTTTACTCCAAAGATTTAAAACGTTTTGGACAGATGTGATTTGATTCTGACCTCCGGAGGGAAATTTTTATAGTATAATATTTCTGTTAAACTTATATTGAAGGTTTCCAAAATTAATTTCAACTGAAAGGACAATCATAGAAATATGGATAACCTGATGTTAATGCTTAAGGAAATTGCCTACAATTTTTATTGGTCATGGAATAAGGAAGCTGTTGAATTATTCCGTGAAATCAATCCTGATTACTGGGAGTGGTCTATGCATAATCCTGTCTTACTACTGAATAAAATTGATCCTTCATATCTCGAATATGCAATTGAAAAGAAACATCTCGGAAGCAGTATCCACACAATTCATGATGAATACAAGTACTATCTTGAAAGGAAAACATATTTTGAAGAAAATTACTTCAAGCCTGACGGACCATCTATTGCATATTTTTCTGCGGAATATGGTATAACTGAATGTCTAAGAATATATTCCGGAGGACTGGGAGTTCTTTCAGGTGATCATCTTAAATCTTCTTCGGATCTAGGTATTCCTCTTGTCGGTCTCGGACTCGCATATCAATACGGCTATTTTACTCAATTGATAAACAGAGATGGTTTACAGACTGAAAATTATGAACTAAACGATTTTGATAATCTTCCAATAACTCTGCTGAGAGATGAAAACTATATGCCGCTCAAAATCGAAATCAAATTTCCGGGTAGAACTGTTCTTGCTCAGGCATGGCAGGCAAAAATAGGAAGAGTAAAATTGTTTCTTCTCGACACGGCAATACCTGAGAATTCTGTTGACGACAGGCGCATTACTGACATTTTGTACGGAGGAAACAATGAAAAGAGAATGATGCAGGAGATCGTTCTTGGCATAGGTGGGGTAAGACTTCTGGAAATGCTTGGATATGATATTAAGGCATATCATCTGAATGAAGGTCATTCAGCGTTTCTCTGTTTTGAAAGAATAAAGAATGTCATGAAGCGGGAAAATGTATCCTATGCCGAAGCAAAAGCGAAATGCTATAACTCAAACATATTCACAACACACACACCGGTTCCGGCAGGGATTGATATATTTCAAAAAGATTTATTCCTGAAATATTTCAAGGACTATTCAGAAAAGGAGATTGGTATGGAAGTAAATGAATTGTTCCTGGAAGGGGATCTGAACCCCGGAGATGAAGACAACAATACCTTCAACATGGCATATCTTGCTATTAATAATTCAGAATTTGTAAACGGCGTCAGCAGATTGCACGGTGATGTTTCAAGAAAGATGTGGCATCTTCCTAATACAAGGAGTCAGATAACTTCCATAACTAATGGAATTCACACACCGAGCTATATATCAAGACACGGCAATAAGCTGCTGAATGCATATTTCACGAATAAATGGGAATATGATTCGAAGATATGGCAAAAGTTTGGGGAGATAACTGACGAAGAAATATGGGCATTGAGATTACTCAACAAAATGGACCTGATAAATTTTGTAAGGAAAAAAATTCGAAATAAGTTGATCTTCCTTGGCGAAGACAGAAGTCTGAAAGAAGTGGATTCAATTCTTGATCCAAATGCACTTACGATCGGATTTGCAAGAAGATTTGCAACTTATAAGCGTGGTAACCTTATCTTGCGTGATTTTGAACGCCTGAAGAAAATTGTAAATAACAGGGATATGCCGGTTCAAATTATTTATTCAGGCAAGGCACATCCGAAAGATGATCAGGGGAAAGCATTGATATCTGAGATAATCTCATTCACGAAGAATGAAGATCTGAAGAACAAGATCATCTTTCTTGATAACTATAATATATTCATAGCCCGTCAGATGGTTAAGGGATGTGATCTTTGGCTGAACAATCCAAGGCGGCCTCAGGAAGCATCAGGTACAAGCGGAATGAAAGTCATTGCAAACGGGGGTCTGAATCTCAGCATACTTGACGGTTGGTGGGCTGAGGGCTACTCAACAGAGAACGGATGGAAGATTGATACAATAACGGATGAGAGCTTGCCTGTTGAACAGAGAGACGCTTATGAAGCAGAGAGTCTCTATTCTGTTCTTGAATCAGAGATCATTCCTATGTTCTTTAAAAGAAACTCAAAAGGCATGCCTGAAGAGTGGATAAAGAAAATCAAGTCATCTGTTGTTAATCTTGCAGAATATTTCAGCACAGACAGAATGGTAAAGGAGTATGCTGAAAGAGCATATGTGAAAGCAATTAAGAATTAAGAATTGAAAATTGAGAATTGATACCCCGCCAATCATTTGGAAAGAATTGCAGAGAATTATGCTTAGAGGAACCTGACTCTGCAGATGAGATTTTTGCAGGGTTGTAACTGAACCCAAAACAATGACTTCGATCAAGGACTTTCAACCTTACGGTATGCGACGGGCAGGCAACTTTCAACTTTCAACTTTCAACTTTTAACTTTCAACTTCATAAATAAATTGTTACAAACAGTTCTAATAACTAACTTCGCTAAAACATCGTATCAGATTTTAAACTAACCTTCAGAAAGGAATAATCAATGAAAGCAAAGCTTCTTTCTTACATTCTTGCAGTCGGAATTGTCGCATTTAGTATTGCGAAGATCTCCGCTCAGGATGAAAACCCACTGCTTGACCAACCGCCAAGACAATATTGGGACAATGTTTCATATTCAATGCCTGAACCTGTTGCAGTTGTAACAGATAATGCCGGATATGACAATTTTGATCTCGGTGTGGATTTTGCCGAGTGTCATATTTCAGAGAACCCCAAAGTTCCCGGTCAGTATTTCCTCGCTTACAATACTAATGCGACTTACTATACGATGAACGGACTCGACTGGCAAAGAAACAATCCGTTCTTTCCGAATGCTGCGGGTGATCCAATAACTGCTTACGACAGTCTGGGAAATCTTTTCTATGACAATATGAAGAGCCCGATCACCGGTACTTGGAATGTCAGATCGACAAATAACGGGCAAAACTGGTTCAATGCAGTTTCAGCAAACATCGGTAACGACAAGAACTGGATTGCTGCCGATCAGACCGGCGGTCCGTTTGCAAATTATATTTACGGTGTAATGACTCCGGGAAACTTCGTCAGAAGCATTGACAACGGCGCATCTTTCTCAAACACTTTCGGAGCCAGCAACAATCTGCCGGGAATGATGGTTTGTGTCGGTGCAAATGTAATTGGAGGAAATGTTCCGGGAGGATGCGTGTATGTAGTTACAAATACAGGAAGTTCATTTAACGCTACTTATACTTTCTACAGATCAACTAACGGCGGACAAACCTTTGACTTCATGTCAGCGCAGAATTTTGCAAACTACGTAGGCACAAACGTTGGTGGCAGGAATTCGGTTCAGAACATGAGAACCAGACCTTATCCTTTTATCACAGCTGATAACAGCTATGGACCAAACAGAGGAAGGCTATACTTAATTTATTCATCCAATACTCCTGTTGGTGACGGCAATAAGCCGGATATCTTCTGCAGATATTCCACCGATCACGGTATAAACTGGTCAAACGAGATAAGAGTCAATGATGATGCAAATACAACGGCACACAATCAATGGCATCCTGCTACATGGTGTGACAAAGAGACCGGCAAGCTCTATGTTCAATGGATGGACACAAGAGATTGCCCAACGAGCGACAGCGCCTTGATCTATGCAACTTATTCCACCGACGGTGGTCAGACTTTTGTACAGAACAAACAGATCTCAAACAAGAAATTCAGGATCAATTGCACAACATGTGGCGGCGGCGGAACTCCTGCGTACCTTGGTGATTACAATTCGCTGATCTCAAATCCTGTTACTTCCATGTTGGCCTGGGCTGATTTCAGGAGCAATACCTTTGGAAGTTATGTTGCTTACTATCCTGATTATGCAATGAAAACCAGCACATCAGTTGTTAGCGTAAATAATGGCCAAAGCTCTACGTTCAGAGCCATTGTTCCGAGTGTAAAGGATTACACGGGCAAAGTGAAATTCACTGCGCGCATAGACACGCTTCCTGCAAGCGGAACACTGAATGTATCTTTTGTTGGAAAAGATTCCATAACTTCTTATCCGGATTCTGTTCAGGTAAGAGTTGAAGCTGTTGGAAACGTAACTCCTGGAAGGTACAGAGTCAAAGTTGATGGCAGAGGACCGAACGGAACTCCTGCACACAGAAGAATTGTGGATGTTCTTGTGAATTCATCTTTTGTCAATGTCCGTACAAACAGGCCGGGTATTGCAGAGTTTCAGGTGAACGGAGTTACTTACAATCAGCCGCAACAACTTGTATTTACAAATGGCTCAAGTGTAACAGTTAGGGCTATCAGTCCGAGAACTGTTGGACCGAATCAATATACTTTCGTCAACTGGTCAAACGGCGGTGATACAACTCAGACAATCAACGTGACATCTAATCTTGATCTTGTTGCTACTTACAAACTGCAATACAGGCTGATCATGACCTCATCGCAGGGAAATACTTTCGGTGGAAATGTATTCTATGATTCAGGATCTTCAGCAACATTCGGTGTGCTTTCCAGAAGAATCATAAACGGAGGAACAACATATTACTTCCGCGGATGGACGGGCGGCGGAACAGGATCATATACAAGTCCTGACAGTACAGGAAATGACAGCGCCGTAACAGTTCAGATGCTTTCCCCGATTTCGGAAACGGCGAGATGGACAACAACAATCGGTATCAATCAGCTGAGCTCAGTTGTACCGGACAAATACACTCTGTATCAGAACTATCCGAATCCATTCAACCCGAGTACGAATATTAAGTTTGACATTGTTAAGACCGGAGCAGTGAAGATCATAATTTATGATGCACTCGGAAAAGAAGCGGAAATACTTGTAAATGAAGTGATGGGACCGGGAAGTTATAATGCAGATTTCAACGCATCAAGTCTTCCAAGCGGTATCTATTATTACAAGATCGTTACTGCGGATTTTTCGGATGTTAAGAAGATGCTTCTGGTCAAGTAATTGTAACAAACATATTTTTTCTTTTTACAAGGAGCTTTCGGGCTCCTTGTTTTTTTTTAAACTGAAATGTAACTTTCTTAATCGCATGTAAGTTTGTCCACCTCCCTCCATTTAACTTGCCTTTGCAACGTAAGAAATTCCAATGTATATATTGTAAGATTAAATTTCTATTTTTTCAAAAAACGATGATGAAAAGAATATTATACATTTTAACAGCTATTTTGATTTTTGCTGATATGCAGATCGTGTATTCACAGTCAAGTTTATCTGCATTCGGAGACATCATCTGGCAGATACAGATTCCCGATAATCCCGGAACAACATTGCAGGATAAGCAGATTAGAAGCCTCAAGCAGATTCCGGACGTCAACGGAGACAATGTTAATGATGTGATAGCTGCAACAGGAAATTACTGGACAATATGTTATAGCGGACTAAACGGTTCACTGTTATGGCAATACAGCACACACTTCGGATCAATCAATACGGGCTCGGTAGAATGGGAGGATGCAATGAGCATTGCAGATGTCAATAATGACGGAATGTCAGATGTTGTAATTGGATGCGGCGGCGGAAATGAAATGGTCTATGCTTTAAACGGTGCGAGTGGAAATGTTATCTGGGCATACGGAAACTCCACTACAACAAGTGATGGTGACATAGAAGCCGTAAACATCCGGTATGACTTTAACAATGACGGCATTAATGATGTACTTGTTTCTGCAAGCGGAGTGACAAACGGCGGACGGCATGCTGTGATTTGTCTGAATGCATTGAATGGTGAAGTAATCTTTTACAGGACTCAGCCGGAACCATTTACCGATGATGCAATAGCAACTGAATCAGGCGGTGCCATTGGAGTGAATAATAACGGCGCGCCATACAGCGTAACGGGCATGGATACACTTGGAAATTCTGTCTGGAGTTATTCCTCTGCAGGTAATACATGGAGTCTAAAGGAGATTGAAGATATAAACGGGGACGGGAGAAAGGACATTATCGGACTCGGAGGATTTACTGCATATATTTTTGCCATTACAGGAAATACGGGTTCATTGGTCTGGTCAAGAAGTCTGGGTTCAAGCAACAACGGAAAGATAGCCATACTTGATGATGCAGACGGCAACGGATTTGCTGATATAACACTCTCCGCTCCACAGGTTGCACACAGAGTTGATTCCAAGACCGGAAATACTATCTGGTCAAACACGCTATCGAGTTCATATCTCAGAGGAATAGATAATATTGGAGATGTTACCGGGGACAGCATAGATGACATAGTAGCTGCAACTCAGGTTCCTGCAAGACTGCTTGTACTAAACGGAGTAAACGGAAATATTTTGTTTGAACATTTTTTTGGATCAACGCTAACTCAAAGAGGTGACAGGGCAGCAGTGCTGAAAGATATTGATTCAAACGGTGTCAATGAGTTTCTTGGCGGAAACAGGGAAGGCAAAGTGATTTGTTTCTATGGCGGCAACGGGATTGTTACTTCCGTCAATCAGATCGATCATAAATCTGTTGACTTTTCCCTGAGCCAGAATTATCCGAATCCATTTAACCCGAGCACAACGATTGCATTCACAATTGCAAAGTCAGGAACAGCTTCACTTAAGATCTACAATATTCTCGGACAGAATATAGAGACGATCTTTGATCAATTTCTTCAGTCAGGAAGTTACGAAACAGTATGGAAGTCCGACAGATATACAAGCGGAACATATTTCTACAGACTTGAAGCAAACGGTTTTCAGAAGACGGGAAAGATGTTGCTTCTAAAGTGACGGGATGAGATTCATGATTACATTGAACCGGATGTGATAATCACAAACCGAATCTTTTTTAGAAACCCGTTGACACTAATGTCATGTAGAATATTCTTGCACCGTTATCAGTATTATTTAGCCGCCATGTAAAGCCAAGCTCGAAGAGTTCAAGTATGTTGCTTAAGGCGAAGCCGGCTTCAGAATAAATTCCGTCAGAGACCCTGAATCCTTTATAATCAGAAAACTCTTTGTTTGCATCACTGATCTCATTCCTCATGAAGTTCACATAGCCGGCAAAGTTGATTGACTTGAAGAACGGAACCTTCCTCCAAAGTGTATTCCCAAAATTATTTTTGAGAGTAAGATAATAGACCTTGTCTCCGGGAAACTCATTGATATGTGTTGTGCCAAAATTCCTGCCCATTGAGATGTTACCCTGCTCACTGTTAAGAAAACCAAGCGACTGATATGGAACTTCACCGTCAACGAGGATTCCTCCGAGTTCATATCGGATGTTTAACAAACGATTGAAGAATTTCCTTCCGCTGAGTCGCGCATAAAATTTCCTGTATTCGAATGTACTCGAGAGGAAGCTCTTTCCCGAATAAATGAATCCGGCATCAAGAATTGGTATCACACCTTCGCGGAAAATTGAAACATCACCATCTCCCCAATCAATGCCTCCATACTTATTTGCATTCAGACGAAAATTAAGTCCGACAGTTCTAAGTACTCCTTCATTCACCGGAGGATTCAGACTGAATTCATCATCTTTCTTCCTAACGCTGAAATTTGTAATTGTGTAAGCCGATTGTTGTTTCTCATTCAGATACTCTGCTCCGATGTTCAATTGAGGAATTAACCAATAGCTTGCATTTGCCTTGAAGCCGTCGGCATAGTAGTAGTCATAAGCATCTGTCTTATCAAACAATCCTTCCATTGAATTTATAAAATTATCGAGTGAGGCAATTTCACCATAACTAATTGGGCTGATTTTTCTGTAAGCTTCACCGCCAATCTGTAGTTTCCATCCGTCTATCAGTCTGTGCGTAAAAGAAGCTCCGTATTTGGATCTCTTGTCAGAGAAACCATAACCGTAATAAGCGTTTGCTCTTGTTGATCGAAGCTTTCCCGTAACATCAAGATTCATTTTCAAAGCACTTCCCTCGACACGGTTGTATCTGTAATATGACAATGGATTTGTTGATACATGTTTCCCGTAAGATAAAGCGCCGAGTCCGAAATTAAATGACTTTGCATCCCGCTTTGTTTTTCTATCAATCTCAGTGAATGCGTCAATTTCTTCCGAAGTCTCTCTGAGTTTTCTGTTTTGGTTCCAGTAAGCCGAGTCCTTCTTTCCGGCTTCCGGCAACACTTTTATCACAAACTCATCAAAAATGCCTGCCGGTGCTTTTTTGTTTATTCGGTATTCTGAGATAACAGACAATACTTCAGCATCAAACTTTGCAATGCCTGCAAATGAACCGCCGGCAAATATCTGAATATCTGTCGGCATCCAGTATATGAATTCGGATTTTTTGTCTTTGAACGGAGAAAATTTCTGTTGGAATCTAATATTCTCAACCAGTCTGGGATTAGCGGCTGCATTTGAATTGAGATCAATTTTCAGTACTGAGAAGATGCTGTCTGCAACATATATAGTGCCTTTTAACTGCGGTGATATCTCAGATCTGTTGATGACATCAATCTTAAATACTCTGAGCGAATCTTGCGAAGTGACTCCTGTCAACTTATAATCATAGCTATCAAAAGCATCGTCTGCAACAGGTGTTGGAATCTTGAACTCACCAACGTCAATGTCATCATCATAAAAATTCACAAAGAAAGGAAGGGCAACTCCTCTCACAATGTTTGCTGTTTCTCTTTTTGATTTCACAACCTGTTTCTCAAGATCCGGCTTTCTGAAATATCCAACCGATTCAGACTCCAGAATCCCAAAAATACCAAGCTTGTCATCCTTCTCATTCTTCTTAGCTGAAGAATCTTCAACACTGTTTCTGTCTGATCTGATTACAAATTTTGAGTATGCGTCAAATTCATATTCATTTAACTTGTCACGGAACTTCTTCTTATAGCTGATCACCTTTCTCATTATTTCATAAGCAGGGTCTTCACCATAAACATCAATGGATTCAGTAAGAATCTCCGAAGGACTTAAGAATATATCACGTACAACTTTCTCATTATCAACAAAAATGTTTGCAGTATCCGAACTGTATCCGATAAATGATACAATGAGTTCATGTCCTCCCGGCTTCAGTTGGATTATATAATTTCCTTCTTTGTCGGCAGTTGTACCGTTATCAGTATCCTTAACGCGGATTGTTGCAAACTCCAATCCTTTATTGGATTTGCTGTCTATTATTTTTCCGGAGACTTCAAATGTTTGTGCCGGTAATGTTGCATTTCCGGCTATCAGAACTAACGCAATGAATATGAACTTTATCACGATTCTGAACTTTTGTTTATGATTACTGTTTTTTTATCCTCTATTCCGTAAACCGGATCAAAATCAAATGTAACTACTTCAATTATACTATTTCCGGTGATCTTTTTCAGATCAGCCAGCTCCTCGTCAATATCTCCCCCTTTAATGAATATCATTCTTCCATTTGTCGCAAGCAGCTTTGCACTCCATTCATATAGTTTATCAAGAGGCGCAACAGCTTTTGCAGTTATTACATCGAGTGACTCTCTATACTCACTTACATTTGCCAGAGATTCAACCCTTGAACATACAGTATTAATTCCTGTAAATCCGGCCTCAGCAATAATGCCATCAAGCGCCGTAATTTTCTTACGAATTGAATCAATCAGAGTTACCCTGATCATAGGGAGAATAATTTTGAGCGGGATTCCGGGGAAGCCGCCTCCTGTGCCAATATCTGCAAGGGATGCAGCTCCTGAAATATCTGCCTTTGAAAGGAAAAAGATTGAATTGAGTATATGCTCTTCGATTGTTCGTGTCTTTCGTGAAACAAGATTGATCCTTTCATTCCAATCAAGCAATGCAGTTTCGTATTTCTGAAACTGAGGAATAAAAGTGTCAGCCTCTATGCGAAGTTCGTTCTCAAGAAATCTTCGGAGTAATTCCATAAATCATTCTTAAGGTTAATATCTCAATGGTTTTCTGAAATCCAATAAACATCTCTCACTTCAACATTAAAAATCACCGGTCACAAGAATCTTCATACGTTGACCGAAGGAAAATAAAAAAGGGTGTCTTCTAAGAAAACACCCTTTTGTCAGTACTGAATTTTTGTTGCTTATGCTTTTACAATTCTCATTTTGTAGAA
>CALEVL010000127.1 GCA_937924675.1 uncultured Ignavibacteria bacterium
AAAGTGCTGAAGTTCAGTATTCTCCGGGCAGGTTTACCCGGCAAGGACGGGCCCGCCTGCGTAAAGTGCTGAAGTTCAGTATTCTCCGGGCAGGCTTACGCCAAAGCTCACAATTTTTTAACGGCAATTAGGATGAGGCCTGTCCGCCGTCATTCGCTTCAAGTGAGTAGTAATTCGACAGGCGGGCGGGTTGTTTTTCCGAACCGAATTTTTTCTAACTTTCCAGCTTGATTTCGAATGAATTTTCGAAGTACATAAATGTTTTGGACAGCAATGATCTATAGTAGTAAAAAGGTCTGCAAGGTGTTTGGTCTTTTTTCGCCGTTGTTGGTCTTAACGAGCACAGTGAGCGTGACCAACAACTAAACCTTATTAATCTTCTTCATTCTTGTCGTGTCAGGACTTCCGTCCCGACACAGAAAAACAAATTGCGTCAGGACGGAAGTATCACAATAAACTACCATTATCATCCTAAGCGTAGCGAGGGATCCACTAACTCGCTATAACATGTGCATGGATCCTTCGCTGCGCTACGCTTGCTCAGGATGACAAATAAAGTATTTCGCCGTTGTTGGTCTTAGCGAGCACAGTGAGCGTGACCAACAACTAACCCTTAATCTTCTTCATTCTTGTGGTGTCGGGACTTTCGTCTCGGCACAAGTAAAACTTTATTGTTATACATTCCTGAAATTATTAAGTTGACTCATAGTGATTCACCGACAAACACGCCGGCACAAATGAACATCTGAACTTAGTTCATGCAAGATGCAGCCGAATTTACATTGGAAAACCCAATCAAAAGGAATACACATGCTTAGCACGATATCGCTTCGTCACATCGGAATTCTGATCATTCTTCTCAAGTCAGCCCTGATTCTTTTTTTTGTTTTACAAATATTGTTCTTTTCATCAGAAGCCAACGCCTTTTCGTTTGATAATAACATATTCATTTTCATTGCAGCCGGTTTTGCGGCACAACTTATAGACGGAGCATTGGGAATGGCTTACGGTGTCAGCTGTAACAGTCTGCTTCTTGGTTTCGGAGTACCCCCTGCGCTTGCATCTGCAAGCATACATACTGCGGAAGTTTTTACAACAGGCGTATCAGGACTCTCGCATCTTCTCTTAAGAAATGTAAACCGGAGACTCCTGCTGAAGATCGCAATACCGGGTGTCATCGGCTCAGCCACAGGTGCATTTCTGATTTCAAGTGTCATCGACGGCGGAATAATAAAGCCGGTAATATCAGGATACTTGTTGCTGATGGGAGTGTTGATTTTGAGGAAGAGTCTTAGCAGGACAGAAATAGTTCCGCAGACAAATACTAAGAAGGTTTCATTTCTCGGACTTGTTGGCGGATTCTTTGATGCGATTGGCGGCGGCGGCTGGGGACCGATTGTAACGACGAATCTTATTCACAGAGGAAATACTCCAAAACAAACTATAGGAACGGTCAATACGGCGGAATTCTTCGTGTCATTTGTAAGCACCGGTATTTTCATTTTCATTCTTGGTGTGCAGAACTGGCAGATAGTTCTCGGCTTGATAATCGGCGGTGTGATTGCATCTCCCTTGGGTGCTCTGCTTGCCGGAAAGATCAAACCGAAGATTCTCATGACCTTGGTTGGCATAACAATAATTCTGATCTCTGCCATCACAATAATTAAAGCATTGAGCTGATCCACCGATCATTCAAATACATGGAAGCAATTATATTCACAGATGAATTCAGGCGCAACGGCAAAGCATTCGCTGCTCTGTTAACTTCCTTAAGTGAGCAGGAAGTCATGTTCAGACCTGCGCCGGAAAAATGGAACTTGCTTGAGATCGTATGTCATCTGCTAGATGAAGAACGTCTTGATTTCCGCGCAAAGATGCGCCATATTATGGAAAGACCGGAGATGGAATTTGAACCGATAGATCCTGAGGGCTGGGTTATCTCTCATAAATATTCCGAAAGAATATTTGTGACAGTATTAGATGACTTTTTAAACGAAAGAAAAATATCGCTTGAGTGGCTTAAAACTCTTACAGAAGAAGATCTTGAAAAGAAGATGGAACACAAAGTATTCGGAACGGTTACTGTGAAGCATTTTCTGTCAAACTGGCTGGCGCATGATTATCTTCACATAAGACAGATCATTGGACTCAAACACTCTTATTTAAAAACTTTAACGAGTACGGACCTTAGATATGCTGGTGACTGGTAAGACAAATCATGCAAGGGCACTGACCATTGCGGGCAGAGCAGTTTACGGATTTTTCTCTTTGCTTTCGGTGATATCCACAATATTTATAAGCGGATGCTCACAGGAAGAGGATGTGAACAAATCAATGAGAGACAGTCTGAAAGCGGCCAGGGACTCTGCGAAGGTAATAGTGGCAGATACAACGGTAAGAACAGAATTCGAAGGATTATACAATTATGAGAAGAGCGGAAGCACATTTAGAGATTGCAGATATCCCGATTCAGTATATATTGTAAATGATGCTTCAGGAAAACTCAAGGCACAGTTTGAAAAGATCTTTCCAGCATCAAATGTATACGGTTCAATAGTAGCAATGGTAAAAGGAACATTGATCCCAACGGTGGAGCAGAAATTCAAAGACAAGTATCCATCTACTCTGAAAATTTCGGAAGTCATTCAGGTTGACAAGAAGAATTTCCGTAACACATGCGTGCCGTATGATTTCTGGGCATTCGGCAATGAACCCAACTGGACAATGCAGATCTCCGAGAAAGAAGGCATTATTGAATTATTCGATTCTTCAGAAGGTAAGAATTATTCTTTCTTCAGGAACGATCCGAAGACAGACAGCGGGGGGATTGTTTACAGTTCATTCAATACGATCAGAAAATATTCCATAGATATTAAAATAAAGAAAGAAAAGTGCAGTGATACAATGTCGGATACAGAATATGATTATTCCGTAACAGCAGTTATAACCGGAGGAAAACAATTCACGGGCTGCGCAATCAAAGGAAAATAAAGAGAACCTGAGTTTTCTTTATTAGGATGAAGTCAATGAAACAGAAATGTGATGAAATTCCCCGAGAACATTTCTGCGGTTTAAATGTGTGTCAGTGAGAATTTCAAAATTCATTATTCGGGAGCAGTAAAGCGAATGACGGAGCCCAAAATAGTTGTATAACTTTTCTGAAATGATTTGCTTATCTTACACGCATCAAATTTCTGCATTACTTAACGTATTTTATTGAGCAAAATGTTCATTTCGCGCAGAAGTTTCATTAATTCAGTTAATTTTTATTATTAATCTTCACCTGCCGATGGAGCAAAAGAGGCCGAAATTCTCGAAAGAATTCGACAAGGATTTCTACGAAACATTAAAACAGCGAGTCAACGAATACTTCGAAACAAGAAACATACCTAAATCAGGCAATCGTGTAATGTTCTTCAAGTCTGCATTCATGATAGCACTATATCTGATTCCATATTTCATTATGCTCAGCGGCGCAGTCACAAATCCATTCGGTATCATATTGCTTTGGATGATCATGGGTGTTGGAATGGCAGGTATCGGCTTGAGCATCATGCATGATGCAAACCACGGATCGTATTCGAGGAACAGAATTGTCAATAAGGCAATGGGATACACCATGAATATAGTCGGATGCAATGCAACTACCTGGAAGCTTCAGCATAATGTACTTCATCACTCTTTTACAAATGTTGACGGTGCTGATGAAGATATAGACACTTCAGGACTCATGAGATTCTCGCCGCATCAGGAGAGAAAAGCTCTGCACAGATTTCAGCATTTCTATGCCTGGTTTCTGTATGGTTTCATGACTCTGAACAGGATTACCATTAAGGATTTTGCTCAGATGGCGAGATTCAGAAAAATGGGCCTTGTGAAAAGTTCCTTTACTCTGGAAATCTTGAAGGTACTTTCATGGAAGATTTTCTATTACCTGTATATACTGGTACTTCCTCTGATGCTGGTTCCTGTTTCGCCATGGCTTATAATAGTTTCATTCATTTTGATGCATATGGTAAACGGCCTAATACTGAGTCTTGTTTTCCAATCCGCTCACGTAATGCCTTCAACGGAATTTCATCAGCCGGATGAAAATGGTATCATACATAATAACTGGGCAGTGCATCAGATGATAACGACTGCAAATTTTTCTCCGACGAACAAGCCATTGTCATGGTTTATTGGAGGACTAAACTACCAGGTCGAGCATCACCTGTTTGCAAACATCTGTCATATTCATTACAAGGAAATTTCAAAGATAGTATCGCGCACGGCAAATGAATACGGCATTCCTTACAATACACACAAGAGTTTTATTTCAGCCATAATCGATCATGGCAGGATGCTGAAGATGCTTGGCAAGTATGATGCGCTACCGGCCGGGAAGTAGCAATTAGGAATTAGAAATTAGAAATATTATTGCTCTTCACTGGTGTTAAATTTGACCAATGACATGGATAAAAAATTGATACAAATCTATTTTCAATTCCAAATTTTCAATTGTCGCGCCGGTGTTTGATTTGATCAATAATGTGGATCTGAATTAGATACAAATCTATTTTTAATTCTCAATTTCTAATTTTTAATTGCTTCACAAAGTATTCTTCGTATTCACCTATCACATCAAACCCGCAACGGTCATAGCTTTTTATTGCCGCCGCGTTTTCCGAAAAAACATTCAGGCCGATCACATCTACAGTATTGAGAAGATCATTGCACAGAGTGCTTACTAATTTTCTGCAAAGTCCCTTGCCTCTGTGATCACTTGTTACAACAATGTTTCCGAGTGCGGCGACTCTCGTCAGCGGTGAATAAACATGTATCCCTGCAACTCCCGCGAGTTCTTCGCCTTCAAAGTAACCGAAGTACTTGCCTGTCTCAAGCATTCTCTTGTCAAAATAATTTCCCGGATAATGAAGCTTGTAGAGCAATTGCAAGACTTGAAGATCGTTTTCGTCCAACCGGCGTATGTTTTCCGATTCATCTTGCAGCAGCATTCCGGGTCTTTTCAGAAGCATCTTAAGATGTATTCCAAACTCCTCTTCGGCACGGAAGCTCTTTAGCTTGTCCATGATCCCGCGGCCGAAATGTGCATAGAACACTTCGGGCAAATGATCAGCAGATCTCTCAAGCAATTCAGCCATGAGCGATGCATCGCGGCCGGCAAATGCAAGCACTGTTGTTGCAACATCTCCTTCATACAGCAATACTATCTCTTCGATCTTATTGTGTTCACTCAGTGCAAACCATTTTGTCCGCGGAAAAAAGAACGGATCAAGATCTCCGATATGATAGATGTTCATGCCCGGATCTCTCAGGAGAAATTCCCGTATTTGATCTTTGTTGACGTTCAGAACGAATTCCGCCATTATTCCGTCATATACTTAATTTTGTTGTCTCAATTTTATATAAAGCAATTCTGATGTGATCGAATTGTCGCTTACAATTACTTATCATAAAAAACACAAATTAGTTAACTTGTTTAGAATTAAAAACTTTAATCCTTACTTACCCACAGATGAATAACGAACAGATTCAGAAGTATTATGACCTCATCCTATCGGTTGGTGTTAATCTTTACAAGGGTCAATGTGTGATGATAAGCTCCGGCGTTAAGAATGAAGAATTCGTTTACGGACTGGCCGATGCAGCTTACGTAAAAGGCGCAAAGTATGTTGAAATAATATTAGGTTCCAACCGTCTCACCCGCTCGAGAATTGAAAAGACAGTAGATGAAGAATTTCTCGGATTCATTCCGAATTTCCCGATTGCAAGAAGTTATGAACAGATTGCAAACGACTGGGCTTACATCAGAATTGACAACCTCGAAGAGTATGATGTGATGAAAGATATTGATCCTCACAGATACGGAGTGATGATAAAGAAAGAACAGGAAACACTGAAATCAATGTCAAGAGCAGTATCCAATGCAAAAGTTCCATGGTGCATTGTCGGTGCGCCGGGACCAAACTGGGCAGCCCGGGTTCTGAATAAAGAAGCATCGGAGAATACAAGCAATGAGTTTTCCGAAAAACTTGCCAAGGTACTTCGACTTGACAATCCGGATCCAACAGTTGTTTGGACCTCTTTCGGTGAAAAACTTCTCGAGCGCGCTGCAAAGCTAACGTCAATGCATCTTCATAAACTGCACTTTGACGGACCCGGAACGGATCTTGAGATAGTTCTCAACGACAACTCTCTATGGAAAGGCGGTTTCACGAAAGCCGCAAACGGAAGAAGATTCATACCAAATCTTCCTACGGAAGAAGTCTTTACTGCACCAAACTACAGATATACCAACGGAAAAGTTGCCGTTACAAAACCTGTAAAAGTGATGGAGAATCTTCTCACCGGCATTTGGTTTGAATTCAAGGACGGAAAGGTTATCAACAGCGGAGCTGACAAGAATGCAAATCTTCTTGAGAAATTTCTGGATACTGATCAAGGCTCAAGAATGCTTGGTGAAGTTGCTTTGGTTGATACGGATTCAGAAGTTCATAAAAGCGGACTGATCTTCAACAGCATTCTGTTTGATGAGAATGCGGCATGTCACATTGCGCTTGGCAGAGGCATAACCATGTGTTTCACGAATTCTGATGAATTGCTGACATCTGAGTCAATGCTTGCTAACGGATGCAATGACTCCCTTGTTCATACTGATTTTATGATCGGCTCTCCGGAGATAAGCGTGATGGGATATGATAAAGACGGAAAAGAATATCCGGTAATAACAAAGGGCAAGTTTACTATCTGAACCAAAGAGATTTAAAAGAATGCCTGTCTGCTTAAAATCATTCCGCATGAATTGGAATGTTTTGCAGTCAGGCATTTTTTTCATTGGGCAAAAGACTTGCTTGAATCATTGCATTCAATTCAAGCAATGTTCTTCAGTCTGAAATGCAAATAAAGAAAATTATTTTCGGAACTGTTCAGACCTTATCTATAACTTTCTGCAGTTTTGATCTGACGTCTCCTGCAATTCCGTTGAGCCCTTCATTTTCTACCGAGCTCATGGAAGCGACCGGGTCCACGGCGGAAACTTCAATTTCATTCTCACCGATTTCCTGAACGACTACATTGCAGGGAAGAAATACTCCGATGTGCGGCTCTGCCTGCAGGGCTTGATGTGCAAAATGCGGATTACAGGCACCGAGTATTTTGTACTTTCTGAAGTCAACATCAATTTTTTTCTTCAATGTTTCTTTTACGTCAATCTCCGTCAATACTCCAAAGCCCTCGCTCTTAAGTTCTTCGGTAACTTTCTCTACGGTTTCATCAAAACTCATTCCCGTTATCTTTTTTGTGAAGTGATAATTCATCATGTATAATTAAATTCCAGTAAAGATAACTCTGATATGACTTGGCTTCTATGTAGAAATTGAGACCCACTAAGAGCAATTGAAAATTAGAAATTAAAATTTAGAAATAGTTATGCTCTGCAGAGCAATCAAAAATTAGAAACTAAAAATAGTTGTACACTGCTAAAGTTTTATTTTCTGGATAACTCATGTGGTTGTGAAAGTCAGGAACAATTGAAAATTAAAAATTGAAAATAGTCAGGCTCAGCTGAGATCGTAGTTTCAGGTTAACTTAGGAGTCAGCGAAGGTCAGGAGCAATTGAAAATTGGAAATAGTTGTACTCTGCAAGAATTGCATATTTCTAATTTTCAATTTTTAATTTTCAATTGCTCTTCATGGCCTTACAACTGCCACATAGTTGTACGCATTATTCTCTGCTATTGACTGATCGGAGCCATCAACTGATTCATCGCCGTTGAGATCCGAAGCAATGTAACCGGTCGCATAAATAAATGCATCATTTCCAATGAGAAGAACATCCGAGCCGTCTATTACCTCATCCTGATTTACATCTCCGCTGTAAAGAGCAAAGGTCACGGGAGAGATGTCGGTCTGAATCATATTTCCTCCAAATGACTGTGAAGAAGCAGAAGAGAAGTCATAAGAATCGGATGTCATCGGATCGAAGTAATCACCACCGGCTTTACACCAGGTTTGAATGCTGTTCCTGTGCTTCACAACTATATAGTAATTAGCAGCCGGAGCATAGTTGAACTTCGTCTGTGCAGTTAACGTCACCGAATCAAGCACGGCTATTGATGAATCAATTGTAGTGAAAGGTGCAAAATTATTCTTAAGTAATACTGTTACAGTATCTTTCCTGTTATGCTTGTTGGAGACGGAGTTGTATAGACCTTCAATAGCAATCTTAACATTGAATGTTGTCTTCAGAACGAATAATCCATTGACCATATCTGATGCAATGATCTTTCCGGAAGGAAACATGTAAACGGCCCAGCATCCTATATAATCCTCATCATTGTGAGCCGGATAAGTGTCGTAGTAAGCCGTTTCAACAGGAACAGCCGGATTGGTAATATCTACAAGTCTGACACCCGCGGCATAATGCGCTACCAGAGCATGTTTCCCGTAAGCTTCAACATTATGAACAATAGCAGTTGTTATACCGGTCGGCTGCCACGCAGACACAAATGAAATATTTCCAATATCATCAATATCCCAGATCTTCAGACGGTAAGGTGCACTGCCGATTTCATCAGTTACGAGAAGATATTTTTTGTCAGATGTAAGAGCAGTGTTGTGCGGACCCGAATTCGGGAGATTAGTGAATTGAGTAATTCTGAAAAGTGAGTCTTTGTTCGTCGCATTAATGATCGAAACTTTTCCTCCATAAATATCTGCCGAGTAGATCGTATCGTCAACAACTCTGCAATCATGAATATAATCTGCATTGAAGCCGCTTCTTTTTACAGGATTCTCCGGATCGTTTGTAAGGTCGAGAATCACGGTACCTTGTCCGAAACCACCGTTGCTTCCGTTAAGATACAGAAACGGTCCTGATTGCGAAATGCTGTGCGAGTAAGTATGTCCGGCCGGTACAAACTTCTTAACATATCTAACAGAATCAGGAAGATATTGCAGGTCAACGATCTGAACTCCGCTGTTCCTGACTTCGGATACAATATATGCATAGTGAGAATAAGTTTTCATTTCACGCCAAAGGTTATAGAAGTTTCCGGGACTTGTTGACGGGATCAAACCCACTTCATGAATATTCTGCGGATCGGTTATGTCAATAACAGCAGTTCCGTCGAAGCAACCAAGTATTGCATACTCTCTTCCGTCCGGTGCTTTATATCCCCAAAGAGCGGAGTAATCCTGTCCGTGCGCGTCAAGGTTTGCCAGAAGATACATGTTCTTATTTCCAAGTTGAGCTGCCGCGTTTGTTGCTAAGGCAACAATTGCCGAAGCAAAGAGAAGCAAGAGATAATTCTTCATCTGATTTGTATTTTAATAATTTGAGAAATAATCGAAGCAGATAAATTACATCTGCATCCTCTGGTAATCTTTTGGGGAAGTTTAGATCGGGTGCTGTATACTGATGAACTTGCTGAAAGATTGGGGATTCAGATGAAAGTTGAAAGTTAAAAGTTAAAAGTTGCCTGCCCGTCTCAGACGGGAAAGTTGAAAGTTGCCTGCCCGTCTCAGACGGGAAAGTTAAAAGTTAAAAGTTGCCTGCCCGTCTCAGACGGGAAAGTTAAAAATTAAAGGTTGAAAGTTTTCTGTACGTTTCCTTTTGCGGGTCAATTCTGTCTTTGACGTCCGATCCGAAACTCTCCCCGAATGGACAGCTTCGCAAATCCTTCTAACTTCAAACTTATAACTATGTAACTGTTCACAAATTCACCAACCAATGTAGATTTTTTCTACAAAGTAAGGGGAATGTGGCTTTTCGGAGTTACAATACGTTCAAAATATTCAAAAAAAAGCACATTGTATGGCACGGTATTTGTAACTACAGTTATTGCATTACTCTTATGCATAATCCAAGAATACACATAATTTGCAGGAAACCGGAGATTGCCGGATTGATAACGAAGGCGCTGGAAAAGTCAGGATATTCAGTGAGCAGCACGTTTGGAGAAGAAATCAGTCAGGAGATGATTGTTAAGATTGACGCGAACATTGAATGTCTGATATTTGACAAAGACATTGATGATAGCATAAAAAAATCTGCAAAGGAGAAATTCAAAGGTGCAAAAGTAATTTGTTTGCCGTCGCTTGAGTCACCAAACAGCATGTTAAGCGATGTAGAGTATATGTCAGAACCGTTCAGATTGAGTGAACTGACGGAATTTGTTAATAACCTGTTTCATCTGAGAATAAAGTGAATACGATACTTAGAAACATATTGGTGGCAATGTCGGGATTGTTCATTGCAGTCCTTTTCATTGCCGTTTCAGAGAATCATACGATGAGTTTTGTAGATTCCGATGATGATTGTTATGCTTGTCATGAAGACAAGGATCTGACCGCAGAGGTAAACGGCAAGAAGGTCTCGATGTTTATTGACAAGAATAAAGCGGATGCATCCGCACACGCCGGTGTTGAGTGCAGGGATTGCCATCAGAATTATAATCCTGACGAAGTTCCCCATACAAAAACAAAGACGAACGTTAACTGTCAGTCATGTCATGATGAACTGAAGGGAATTCAGGAAAGTGTTCACGGAAAAGTAGAATGTGCAAGCTGCCACAAGCCTCACGAGATAAAGACCGTGAAGCAAATGAAAGAGGCAGGCAGTCAGGAATGTCTGGATTGCCACAAGACAAAAGGTGTCAGGCAGTTTGTCAACAGCATACACGACAAGAACAATGTCAACTGCGATGACTGTCACAAAGGGGGGCACGGAGTTGTAAAAATTAATAAGGCAAACGAGCAGGCGCTTTGCGGAAAGTGTCACAGCAAGAACAAGATGGCTCTTGCCAACAGCGTTCACAATACGACTCTTGGCCAGGGTAATACAAAAGGACCTTCCTGCACTGACTGTCACGGTGCTCACGGAATTCTAACGAGCAAAATATCTATAGAGTCTGAAGGATGCTTGAAGTGCCATCTCAACGAGAAGATGTTTCCGGGAGAGGAAAAGGGCTCGGCAAAATTCGTATCTCAGTACAAGACAAGCGTTCATGCTTCCATCACAAAGAATGATATTGAAGCGGCGGGTTGTGTTGACTGTCACGGCGATCACATGGTTCAGGATGCTGAGAATCCGCAGGCGGCGACAATCAGGGCCAGGCAAATGGAAACATGCGGAAAATGTCACAGCGATGTTGTTTCAAAATTCAAGTTATCAAAGCACGGGCAGGAGCTTGCCAACGGAAACAAAGATGCGCCGACATGCAGTGATTGTCACGGCGAGCATGACATTAAGACGACATTCAGCAATGATGAATTCTCAAAGATCAATCTTGTTGACAAGTGTCTCAGCTGTCATAAGGACGGAAAGATCACCCACAAGACATATCTTGGTGAAGAGGAACTGATAACCGGATATAAGGAAAGCAAGCATTATAAGGCATTGCAGGAAGGCAATCTTGATGCTCCTACTTGTTCCAACTGTCACGGAGCACATGAGATGAAAAACGCATCAGAAGTTGATTCAAAGATTAGCAAGAGGAATATTGAAAAGACATGTGGAGAGTCGGGATGTCATACCGAGGAACTTAAGGAATATGTTGGAAGTGTGCACGAAGTTGCAATTACAAGAGACGGTAACAAAGATTCACCTACATGTAATGATTGTCACGGCAATCACGTGATATCGGAAAAGGATATTGATGACAAACTCGAGAAATCCAAAGCAGTAATAAAACTTTGTTCAAACTGTCACGCTTCGCTTGAGATAGCTGAAAGAAATGATCTTCCGACAAATGTAGCAGATTCATACAAGGAAAGTTTTCACGGACTGGCAACAAGGGGTGGTATGCAGGAAGCAGCTAACTGCGAAAGCTGTCACGGAAGTCACAATATAAGGCCGTCAACTGATTCGATGTCAATGATATTCAAGGACAATCTTCCGCAGACATGCGGGAATTGTCATCCGGGAGCAACACAGGCATTCTTCACATCGAAGATCCACATTGAAGATGCAAGTATAGACTCCCCGATAGTATATATGATCACGGTCTTTTACATGGCTTTGATTATCGGAATAATAGGGTTTATGGTATTGCACAACATTCTTGATTACAGAAGAAAAATACAACTGAAGAAAGCAGATGGAAGCTGAAGAAAAATATTTACGGATGAATAAGAGCGAGCGCATTCAGCATTTTCTGTTGCTGAGCAGTTTTATTGTGCTTGTAATAACAGGTTTTGCACTGAAGTTTCCCGAAGCCTGGTGGGTGAAGATAATTTCTGCCGTAGTCGGGGAATACGCATTTGAAGCGAGGGGAATAGTTCACAGAATAGCATCGGTGGTGATGATAGCTGCATCAGTGTATCATCTTTATTACATAGCATTTACACCACGAGGAAGAAAGCTTGTAATTGACTTTTTCCCATCGAAGAGAGACATCACCGAATTCAAAAATTCAATGATGTATCTGATAGGGCGTATTCCTGAAAGGCCTCTTTACGGAAGATTCAGCTACATTGAGAAGATGGAATACTGGGCAGTGGTATGGGGAACTGTAATTATGGGAGCAACCGGATTTATTTTGTGGTTCAAGGATTTCTTCTTTAAGATAGTTGGAAACACAGGAATGGACATTGCAACAGCCATTCACTATTACGAGGCAATTCTTGCATCGCTTGCCATACTTGTCTGGCATTTCTATTTTGTGTTTCTGAATCCGGATGTAAGACCGATGAGCAAAGCATGGTATAGCGGTTATCTTACTAAAGAAGAGATGGAAAAGGAACATCCAAGAGAATTGGCTGAGATTACAGAAGCAGAAGTTACAGAAGAAAAACAAAAAGATGTCTGAGGAATAAATCAGAGCTATGTCAGGAAAAGAAGAAAAGGATAAGGGTGCAAAAGATTCTGGCGGAAAGAGGTTCTTCAAAAACGTAAGGGGTTGGAGGAGATTCCTGCTTTTCACGGGCATTTACATTGGACTGTTCCTGGTTCTTCTTGCAGGAGCCGCAGAATATACATCGCGTCCTTCGTTCTGTCCCACATGCCATTACATGGAATCGTTTTACAACAGCTGGAAGACCTCTGCACACAACAAAGTTGATTGTGTAGAATGCCACTTTGAACCCGGAATTTCAGGAACGATCAAGGGAAAGGCAAACGGGCTTGTTCAGATAGTCAACTATGTAACAATGTCTTACAAAAAGCGCAAACCGTGGGCTGAAATTCCTGACAATACATGTAACCGTTCGGGATGTCATGAGACTCAGCAGTTTAAGGATTCTGTATATGATTTTGAGGGTGTTGCATTCAGTCACAAGAACCATCTGGAAGATCTGAAGAGAGGTAAAAAGCTGAAATGTATTAGTTGCCACTCGCAAATAGTTCAGGGCACGCATATGGAGGTAACAGGTTCTACTTGCTTCAACTGCCACTTCAAAAAATCTGACGATCCCGAGCATAAGTATGATAAACTTTCGGAATGCAACACGTGTCACGGCTTTGACAACAAACCGAAGGAAGTGTTAGCATCACTTCGCTATAACCATGTTAATGTTGTAGAGAAGAATTATTCATGTAACGGTTGCCATTCGGCAGTAGTTCAGGGCAAAGGGGAAGTTGGGAAGGAGAGATGTTTTCAGTGTCACTTTGAAACGGAGAGATTGGAGAAGTTTGATGATGTTGAGTTCATGCATACGACACACATTGCAAAACATACACTGAAGTGCTTTGAATGTCATTCACCTATCAATCATAAAATCGAGCCGCTAGATGCAAATGCCGATCCTGATTGTGCCAGTTGTCACACAAATGCTCATAATGCGCAAGTAAGTTTGTTTGCCGGCGAGAACGGATTCAATGTTGAGAAATCTCCGAGCGCGATGTTCTCAAACGGAATGAATTGCAAGGGATGTCATATTTTTCATGAGATAGATAAGAATGATCTTGGAACGTCGAAGTCAGGCGGCAGTGCATGTGAAAGCTGTCACGGTGAAGGATACGACAGATTGGTGAAGGAATGGGAACAGACAGCAACAGAACGTTTGAAGGTAATCAACTCCATCTACAGGGTTGCAGAACAAAATGTGAGAGGATCATCGAGTCCTAAAAAAGCTGATGCCGAGAAGTTGCTTGGAGAGGCGCAGCACAACATCAGACTAGTTGAAGTCGGAAAAGCAGTGCACAATGCGCAGTTTGCAGACAAGCTTCTTGTAGGTGCGTATTCTCTCATGAAGGAAGCATTGACTGCAATAGGTTCATCAGCAAGCTTGCCCGGCTTTGTATCTAATTCGGAGATCATACCGAACGAATGTTACAGATGTCACTCTGGAATACAGGAGATATCCGTGAAGAAGTTTGACATGACATTCTCTCACAACATGCACATTCTCAATCAGAAGATTGCATGTGAAAGGTGTCACTCAAATGCAAACAAGCACGGCGAGACAACCATTACAAAAGACGGCTGCAACAATTGCCATCACAGCAAGGCAAAGGACAGTGACGATGCGTGCAATAAGTGCCATCCTTTCCAGAATCAGGTTTACAGCGGCGCGGCATTTGGAAAGAATATGCCGGACATCATGAAGGAAGGCGGTTCCAAATGTATAGATTGCCATGTAGAGGCAGGAAAAGTGGTGAAGCCAGATAACAAAGTATGTCTCAAGTGCCATGACAGCGGATATGATGAAATGATGGATGAATGGAAAGGCGATGTGAAGAAACTTTCTGCAGAAGTTAATGAGCTAATCAATGGAATAGACAGAAACGGACTTGACGAACAACAGAAAGCCGATCTTGATGAAGTAAAGAAGAATGTAGCAAAGATAAGTTCTTACCCCAGCATATATGTTCACAACAATGAGTTGATAAACACAATACTTTCTGACGGTAAAAAGAAATTAAAGGCGATGAGATAGAAAGGACTTTCTAAATTCATTTATCCAATTAACTTTGGTAAAAACATAACAATAAGGAGACAAAAATGAAAAAGATCTATTTTGTGATCATCACTTTGTTTGCCGGAGCATTTGTATTCTACATGCTGTCATCAAACGCGCAGAGCACAGGAGCGGGAGATTTCAAATATGTGGGAGTAGATAAATGCACGGGTGCATGTCACAAAGGCGAATCAAAAGGCAATCAGCTTGAGATATGGCAGGCATCAAAGCATGCTCAAGCTTATAAGACCCTTCAAACTCCTGAAGCAGATAAGATAGCAAAGGATAAGGGATTCAGTACAGCTGCAGCAGAAACTCCGGAATGTCTTAAGTGTCACGTTCTCGGAAAAGATATCAATGCCGCAGAACTGGAAGATACTTTTGATAAGACGGAAGGAGTGCAATGTGAAACTTGTCATGGTCCTGGATCAGAGTATAAGAAGCTTTCGATCATGAAGGACAAGGCAAAGGCACAGGAAAACGGTATGATCGTTCACTCAGAAGGAGAAGCATTCTGTACGGGTTGTCACAATTCCGAAAGCCCAACATTCAAGGGATTCACTTATGCTGAAGAATGGGATAAAATTAAGCATCCAAAACCGGCAGGAAGCGAATAATTAAATTCAACCGAGCCGGTAATTCATTACCTGCTTCTTTTTTCCAACAATTCAAATTAGAGCCGGTATGAATCTGAAAAAAATGTCGGTAATATTTCTTCCGGCTTTGTTAATTGTTCAGGCCTTGTGCATAACTTTGCCTGAACAAAATAACTCACAGTCAAAGTACAAGTATGTGGGCGCAAATACTTGTGTGGGCGCTTGTCACAGATCGGAGGAGCAAGGCAATCAGTATGTGATATGGAATGAATCCAAACATGCGGGTGCCTATAAAACGCTTCAGACAAATAAAGCTGACAGCATTGCAAGCACATTGGGATTCAGTACACCGGCTGTTGAAACACCAAATTGTATCAAGTGTCATACACTTGGTGTAAATTTTGATGAAAGCGAATTCCTCGGATCATTCGATCTTTCACAGGGTGTTCAGTGTGAAAGTTGCCACGGCCCGGGATCAGAATATAAGAAACTCGAAGTAATGAGAGATCCTGAGCAATCAATGGCAAGCGGTCTGATTGTTCATATGGAAAAAGAAAAGTTTTGTATTAACTGCCACAATCCGGAAAGTCCGACCTATTTTGCATTTGACTATGATCCGATGTGGGAAATGATTGCTCATCCAAAACCTAAATAGCAGACGATTATGAAAGTACTTTACTCTTTAATTGTGCTGTTCCTTGCTTTTGCTTCCGGCTCATCCGCGCAGAGTCTGAACATGCGGCTGAATCATTATTTTTATACATGGGAAAGAGCGGACAGCATAGGTGGTCCATCTGCAACTCACCTGCGCGGTTATCAGAATGTTTCATTTGATGTTACAGGAAAGCAGTGGAGCTTCAATACATGGATGCAGACAGGCGAGGATTTTGCCAATGAAATAGGAAGGGGATTCGAATACAGTCTCTATAATGCCTATCTCAAAGGTTCAAACCTCTTCGGCTTCATGGATATGAAACTCGGCAGACAGATTGTTTATGCCGGAGTCGGCAAGGGTCCTCTTGACGGACTGCTGCTAAAGTTTAAAGCAGGAAAGAAGAAGGAGATTCAGTTTACTGCTTACGGCGGATTCAATACTCCGTTGAACTATGACTTTGCAGATTACGGCTCTCTCAATAATGATTTTCTTGCCGGTGCTTCACTCGGATACTATGGAATGCAGGGGCTGGTGGCAAACTTCAGCTTCATGGAAAGACACAGGAAACAGAATAGCTACATTGCTCCGAGACTCGACAGCATGTTCAATACAACCGAAGTACTGATCGAACCCGATTCAAAGCAATATACTCTCGGCGGTTTTGATTTCAACTATGCTTACAAGCAGATGTTCAGCACTTACGGAAAGCTTTACTACGACTTCAACAGAAAAATATTATACCGCGGTGAGGTCAATGCAAGTTATGCAACCGGTCCGGTAAGATTTTCCGGAGGATATCTTTACAGAGAACCATTGATAAGTTACAACTCAATTTTCTGGACTTTTGAGCATAAGGAGAATCAGGAGATCGAAGGATCTATCGACTATTCATTCAAAAACGGATTCAATGTATTTGGAAAGATTGCTGATGTAATTTTCAATGATGATAATTCGCTCAGATATCAGATCGGGTTTAACAGTCCTAATTACGGCTTGAGCTATATCGGTTATTCCGGAAGCGCGGGCAACTCAAACGGATTCACGGCTTACGGCGCTTATCAACTTGTAAACGAGATTCTTTCCGGAAATGCTTCAGTTAATTATTCGAATTATTACATCGGTTCGATCGAAAAGGAAAAGGACAATGCTTTGAGCGGAACTCTTGGATTGACATACAGGCCCAACAGGCAGATCTCGATTGATGCTCAGGGCCAGATCATTACAAATAATAATTACAGCTATGATACCAGATTCCTTTTGGGAATCAACTATTGGCTGTTCAGCAATCTTAACAAATAACCGGAGGATAAAATGAAAATGCTGAAATACTATCTGATCTTTGCTGCCTGCATTACCGTCTTTCTTGCTACGACGGCATATTTTCCGGAAGTTAAGAAGATTGATTCAGGCATGGAAAATGTCTATGCATCCGACAAGAAGAGGTTTGACAACAGCAAGATCATAAAGTTTGATCACAAGCTTCATACTGTTGATGCAGAGATCAAATGTGAAGACTGCCATGTGAAAGCAAAAAACTCTGTCTCTGCGAAGGATAATCTCAATCCTTCAAAGAAAGAATGTGAAACATGCCATGATGTTAATGATGATAAACAATGCAATCTTTGTCACTATGATAATGTATATAAGAAACTGCGTGCATCTAACAGCGAACTGATTTTCTCGCATAAACAACATGCGGCAGGAAAGCAATGCACTGATTGTCACAAAGACCTTGACAAGGTAAAATTCTCAGGAGCAGCTGCTTCGGGATTTCCTTCAATGGAAAGCTGTTACTCTTGCCATAATGACAATACTGCAACAAGCGAATGCGCGGCTTGTCATACCAATCTCACAAACCTTGTACCAAAAGATCACAACAAGCCAAACTTCCTGAATCAGCATACTACTGTAGCGGGAGTTTCAACATCCAATCAGAATTGCGCAATGTGTCACAGCGATAATTTCTGCCAGGTATGTCACAGTCCGAGATCTAAGACCGGTGATAATACAGCAAAAGATTTCTATGCTCCATATTATACACGGGATGGAGCAACCAGGATTGATCGAGAGGATCTTCAAAAGCTGACAACGGTTCACGATCTCAACTACAGGTTAACACACGGAATTGAAGCAGGACAAAAATCCTTTGAATGCAACACTTGTCATGATCCTGTAACATACTGTGCTTCGTGTCACATGAGCGGAGGAGAGGTTCTCACAGGAGCGGTTCCGGAATCGCACAGGCAATCTAATTTTGTAACGCTTGGAGTAAACACAGGCGGCGGCCTTCATGCAGACATCGCAAAGCGCGATATTGAAAAATGTCAGTCGTGCCATGATACTCAGGGAGCAGATCCGGTTTGCATGAAATGCCATTTTGATAATGACGGAATTAAAGGAACAAATCCGAGAACACATGAACCCGGATTTATGAGTGATGAGAACGGATACTGGCATACTACTAACGGTGCGAATTGTTATACTTGTCATACGGATCCGAACGCCAGGCCAAACGGAATTTCCGGTGTCGGCTTCTGCGGATATTGTCACGGTGGAGGTCAGAACAGATGAAAACTCAAATCAACACTCCGATGAAAAGCATGAGAATTTTTTACATAGCGTTCTTTGCTGCAATTCTTGCAACGCTGACATATATAGGTTGCAGTGATACGGTAACCGATCTTGCAACAAGTCCGTTACCCGGAGCGCATCCGGAAGGATGGTCTAACTCCACTTCACCTTCATTTCACGGCAAATACATCTTTGATAATAAAGCATGGAATCTGAAAGAATGTACGCAATGTCACGGAGCTGACTATCGCGGCGGAAGCACAGAGTCAAGTTGCTACACTTGCCATACCGGTGAACAAGGCCCTGAAGAGTGCACGCTTTGTCACGGCGGAGCCGGCGGCATAAATCCTCCGAAGGCGTTGAACGGTGAAACAAGCACTTCGTACATCGGGGTTGGTATGCATTATTCACATCTTGACTCGACGAAGTATTCGGCTAAAGTTCAGTGCGTTGAATGTCATGTGGAACTTACTTCATTCGATGATCCTGCACATATAGGTGATGCTCCTGACGGAATCGCAGAGATTCAATTCGGTGAGCTTGCGAGGAAGTCTATCGGAGGTGGTATAAATCCTGATCCGGTTTGGAACAGAGACGAAGCAAAATGTTCCAACACATACTGCCACGGAAATTTTGTGAACGGAAATCCAACTGAACCGGCAAATTGGGTTGAGCCTTCAACCGTTTATTGCGGAACATGTCACGGTGATCCGGCTACACAGAATCCTAATCCAAAGCCGAACGGAAACTATGTATCACCGCACTTCTCTTACTGGACGATCAATGACTGTTATTTATGTCACAATCAGGTAATGAATACGGCGGGAGAGATAATTAGCAAGAGTAAGCATGTGAACGGACAAGTTAACTTCAACAAGTAGTAACTGACAAAGTAAGTTGATTGTGCATAAGATTTCTATTTGAAGCCCGTGACTTTCCAGTCATGGGCTTTGTTGTTTGTGCACGAAACAAATAGGTTCAATTGATTCGAATCTGTCCTACTGTTAAATTTCATATTAGATTATGAACTGCATCAGAAATCATATTTCAGCAACAAAGCAATTGTACTCATGCTGTAATCGGCAGACTTGCTTTGTGGTGAGTAAACCGGCGTTTTGTTGTTGTATCCGGAAAGATCGAAAGTAGTGTAGTCTTTTTCTCGGCTGCTGCCTTCATAAAAAAGAGATGCAGTCAGATTGAAGGGGAAGATATATTTCATCTCCGCGCCATACTTAAGAGTAATAACGTCCGGATCGTTGTAAACAACAAATCCATTCTGCTCGTTGAAATTGTTCATCTTGCCAAAAGTTGCAAATGCTTCAAGCCACAGATCCTCTGCCAGTCTTCCTCCCGCGCTTTGTGTAAATACAAGATTAGAGACGGAATTTTGATCGTGCAAAACAAAATCGGAGTTTAAATACAGATATGACTCTCTCAGGGGATAAACTTTCATCGAAGCTCCGAATTGAGTCTGATGTTCTCCGTTAAGGTATGAGAAACTCCCGGTAAGACTTGCCTTGAACACAGAGAACCATTTTGATGCAGTTAGTGAAAGTACAAAGTCATCCTGCTCAACAACACTATCAGCAAATACATATTCATTATTGACCTGTGTTACTGCCGGCAAAGTTTCTTTTGTGTTAACATATTGTCCTGCCGGAGCAATCACCAAACCTTCAATTACACGGAAATTAAATTCGTTGAACAGCCGTCCCTGTTTTTGCTTGTAACTCTTTGTATAGCGCAGGTTGTTGTTCATAAACTGTTTCTGTCTTCCCGAATTAACATAAGTGAACGCATAGCTTACCTTCAACCACCTGATCGGAAGTTGGCTTAACCCCAAATGGAAACCGGACTTGTTACCGCTGATTGTTTGTTCGCCAAAGACATTGTCGTTTCCGTCGAGGTCAATACTTCCGTTGTTCGATTCATCATTTGTAAATGAATAAGCAAAGCCACCGAAAGCATCGTAAATAAAATCATTGAGAAGCGGTCTGAGTTTTCTCTGACGGCTGTCTGTCATATCAAAGAAAACATCGTTTGCATCTTCATCTCTTCCCGTGAGTTTATAACTGTAATAGAGTTTCTCTTTGACTATGCCATCCGAATATCCGGTATCGACTGCCTTGCGGAGATGGGGAATTGCGCGTGCATACTCTTCGAGCTCATAATAGGCAACACCGGTTCGTACTCTGACGAGGTAGGATTCAACACCTGCATCAACAGCTCTCTCACCTACTCTGGAAAGTTCCTTCCACTGCTGATTGTCATAGAGCAATTGTGTAATTGAATCTGCATACTCAACCGACATTTCTCTCTGAGCAAAGCATTCCGCCGAAACCATAAGCAGAACTATGAACAACAATATTCGCATATATGCATAAAGTTAAATTACTTTCCGATAAAATAATTCTTGTTGTTGTAAAAAGTCAGAGAATAAGAATTCAGCACAAAGAGTCTCCAATTAGCTCCGGATGAATTCCAAATCAAATGATAAAATTATCCGGAAGAACTTTCTGCGGTTCAACTATAGAACGTTATTGATAACTTTGCGAAAGAATCGAAAATGAAAAGACTGCTAATATTAGGCGCAGGAACCTCAGGGACAATGATGGCAAATCATCTCAATGGTGTTCTCGATAAGAATGAATGGGAGATTGCCATAGTTGAAGAAAGCAAGATTCACTATTACCAGGAAGGTTACATATTCATACCTTTTGATGTGTACACCACGGATGAAGTATGTCGGCCCACAGCAGAGTTCATTCCAAATGGTATTAGTTTTATTAATGAGAAGATTGACAGGATCCTTCCGGAAGAAAACAGAGTATTGCTCGACAGCGGTAAGGCATTGGATTATGACATTCTCATAATAGCAACGGGAGCAAGGATTTCACCGGAAGCAACACATGGAATGCAGGGAAGCCAGTGGCGGAAGAGCGTGTTTGACTTCTATACACTTGACGGATGCATAGCAATGAGGGACAAGATTCGCAATTGGGAAGGCGGTCGATTTGTAGTTCAGGTTGCAGACTTGCCAATCAAGTTTTCCCTTGCTCCGTTTGAATTTGTTTTCCTTGCAGATACTCACTTCAAGGAGTTGGGTATGCGTGATAATGTCGATCTTGTTTTTGTAACTCAATTAGAAAGTGAATTAGCGGAGCATGAATTGTACCGCACATTCAAAAGATTGATGGAAGAAAAGAAGATTAGAATCATTTCCGGCTTTGACGTCAAGTATGTTGACAACGAAAGCAAGAAGATCATTGATCAAAACCGACTGGAAATAGAATTCGATCTGCTTGCTACAGTTCCGGTAAACAAAGGTGCTGCTTTGATAGAAAGATCAGGTATAGGTGATGAGTTGAACTATGTTCCGACAGAAAGGAAAACGCTCCAATCCAAAGTGAGGCCAAACATTTTTGTTATTGGCGATGCAAGCAATGTTCATTCATCAAAGACGGGCTCTGTTGCTCTGTTTGAAGCCGAAGTGCTGACGGAAAACATACTGCGGTTTGCAGGTGGAAAACAACTCATGGATGACTTTGAGGGACATGCAAACTGCTTTGTTGAAACAGGAGACGGCAAGGCACTTCTTCTTGATTTCAATTTCAATCTTAAGAGTCAAGTAGAAGCGTTGCCAAATTCAGGTCTTGGAACTGCACGCATAAGGAAAGAAAGTAGAATGAATCATTTCGGGAAACTCGCTTACAGATGGATATATTGGAACATGCTTCTGAGAGGTTCACACTTTCCGTATGTCAGTCCGCACTTTAACTGACCGGAGAAGAATTCATAACATAAATACTGACTAATGGATCATTCAACTTTGGAAGGAATTGATTTTGAAAGTTCAGATGAACTTTCAGAAAATGAACTTAAGGAACTTTACAATGACGCAGGCTGGAGCTCATATACAAATGACATGGGGCGATTGGCTGATGCGGTAAGAAGCTCATTGCTGAATGTTACGGCAAGGGACGGCAAGGAGCTGGTTGGTTTGGTTAGATGTGTCGGTGACGGAAAGACGATAGTATATATTCAGGACATACTTGTAAAGAGCAGATACAAAAGAAGAGGAATAGGAACTGAACTTATCCGGATAGTTCTGAAGAAATTCATTGATGTAAGGCAGATAGTATTGCTCACAGATGAAGATGAAGTTACTAAGAAATTTTATGAATCAGTGGGATTTGAAACGGCTGTAAGCAGAAAGTTTGTATGTTTTGTACGAATAAGAAGTTGATCAAAAAAGAAAAGGCAGGACCTTTCATCCTGCCTTTTTGCGAATTCAAATACTTTGGATTTACCTCTTCCAGAGAATTTCCATATTCTTGAATTCTTTTCCATCCTTCGTACCATACATTTCAAGCTTCTGTGTATTATTGTCAACAATAGTAAATACCTGTCTTACATCCATCTGACCTCCGGCCATAGGATCTGTCATTTTGCCGGTCATCGAGCAAGAATTTGTTGCATTATCCCAGGTACCTTCCATATACATTATGCCTGTACCCATGTTATCTATCCAAGTTGACTGGAATACACCTCGCTTATTATCATAACCGAGAATGTTAATTCCTTCAAACGGCATTCCCATAAAATTACTGCTGTGAGTTGAATACTGATATCTGCCTCCAAGGATCATCTTGTTTACAGCCTTGCCGGTAGTTTTCATCGGCTCTGTTCCGGGTGCCATCCACATGGTTGTTTCTTCGGTCCATTCACCGTCTGCCTGTTCAAGCATTTGATGCTGAGGTCCCGGTGTCATGTATGACATCCATGCTTCCATCTCTTCCTTGCTGCCCTGAGCCATGAGAATATTCGGAAGAATTAATAAAGCAATTGCGAAAACTGCGAGTGAAATGTTTTTCATTTTGTTCTGCTCTCCTTTGATTTGGTTTTTAATGTTTGAGCAAAAATATTTATAGTCACTTTCAAATCCAACATAAATATGAAGCATGATACCAATCATGAAACGTTGTTTCATAAGATATATTCTGCTGGGTGAGATTTAAGCGTGAGTGAAATATTAAACTTCACACCTCCCTTGCCCTCCTAAAGGGGAGGGAAATTTACCTGCAACAAATC
>CALEVL010000128.1 GCA_937924675.1 uncultured Ignavibacteria bacterium
CGTATAAGCATTTCCTTGCACACACAACAGAAATATCGAAAGAGTACAAAGAGTTCTACAAGAAGTTTGTTAAAAGATATCTCCAACTGCTAAAGATGAAGTCCGGCAGATCCAAAGAATTACCGGGCATGATGAAAAAGGATTTAGAGAAGGAAACTAAAATTGTCAACAAGAACTGGCTGCTCGAAAAAGTACTCGAACTGATGTGAATAGTCTGCTGAAACAGATTCCCATTGTGCCATTTGTGTACACTTTCCCAAGCCCCCTGCTGACTGCAGCCGGCACCAACATTTAGAAAGTTCTTACATAGCCCAATGCGTGTCACACTGAGCGTGCTTGGCAAGGTGACGCGATGCATGGCGCAATCACAATTTCCTCGCAAAGTGTTCAGAGCTTTCTTGCCCAATGCGTGTCACACTGAGCGTGCTTGCCCGGCGAGGAAGGGTCGAAGTGTGTCGCTTTCGGAAAGTGAAATTGTCTGCAATTTAAGCGGGAAACTCAACGTAGACTAAAAGTTGCCGGAGCTTATGGCAATACTGTCGACACAAAATTCGCCGCATTATTATCCGAGATCGCAAAGTCAGTCCCGTCAACAAAATTGTCACCGGTAAGATCTGTCACAACATATCCTCCGACAAAATTCGCGGCATCGTTATCAATTGCACTTACATCAGTTGCATCTACCGTTCCATCCTGATTCACATCGCCGGCATAGAATGCGAACAAAACCGGTGAAGCATTCACATGAATCATATTGCTGCCATATGCCTGAAGAGACTTTGTCGTGAAGTCATAATTCATAGTAGTTGCAACTATAAACGGCTCTCCACCGGATTTACTCCATGTTTCAATTGTGTTTCTGTGTTTTACTGCAATGTAATATGTGCCCGTTGGTGCATTGAAAAATCCGAAGGAACAATCGAAAGAAACCGGATCAACGATTGATATCGACGAATCAATTTTGTTAAACGGAGACTCATTTGCACAAAGAAAGGCTCTCACCGTATCACCTGTGTTTAATTCACCGGTAGCAGTATTGTACAATCCTTCCGTAATTAGTTTCACAATTACTGTTGATGAAATTAAGTTTACAATTGCAGGATTAGATTGTCCGCTCATGTTTCCGTGTACATCAACAGCAGAAATTGTGTATGTGAAAGTTGAATCAACTGAATAAAAGTTATCTGTGAAATTTAATGAAGTCGAGGTTCCGATCTCAATGCCATTCCTGTAGATGATGTATTTCCTCAAATCTGTTTCGGGATTCTGATTCCAAGTGAGGCTAACATTGCTGCCTGATTGAAATGCACTCAGATTTGAAGGTGGAATTGGCGCAAGATTATCAATACTGTAACCACTAAGTATGTTTGAACGCCATATCACTCCCGACATATTAGATATTGCTGTTACTCTGAAAAAATATGTATTGTTTCCGGATGTTGATGAATCCATAGGTGTATGGGTTTCCGAAGTGTAAAAGTTATTCTGTGTACCACCTACAGTGCCGACTGAAGTCCAATTGTAAATGCCGTTTTCTGATGGGGGAAAGCTTCTATCGATTTGATAATATATTCCTCCAAATTCACTTTGAGGTACATCATAACCGCTTCTGGCAAATCTCAGATTAACAAATCCTCCCTGATCACCGGATACATCTGTTACCGATAATATATTCGGATGAACATTCGGAGAGGAAGTCAAATATATAAAGGTTTTTCCGGTTAGATTTGCGGTAAGAGGTGCGCCGATTATCAGGTCTGGAAATCCGTCGTCGTTCAGATCGCCGGCGGACGAAACGGAATGGCCAAACTGAGTATTGATTCCCTCACTGCTTAATGTTATATCTGATGCATTATTCATTGCCGGGCTTCCGTAGTAAACAAACGCCTGTCCGGTATAAGTATTATATCCCGGTGCGCCGATAATTACATCAGAAAATCCGTCACGATTTACATCACCTGCAGATGAGACAGAAGATCCAAAAGTATATGTTGATGGAATTTCACCTGTCAGCAAAACATCCGGATAAATATTCATAACTGTTCCTCCATAGTAAATGTATGCTCTTCCTGCACCGGAGGCAGCACGGTGGGCTCCAATTATAATATCAGAGAACGCATCCCCATTAATGTCTCCGGCTGTGGAAACTGAACTGCCAAAAGAATCATCAGCATATTCACCTGTAATCGTTAAATCAGCAACACTATTCATACTCTCACTTCCCAAAAATACATAAGCTCTTCCGGTATTGGCTCTGAAGCCGCGCGCTCCAACTATAACATCTGCATATCCGTCTCCGTTTACATCACCGGCATCTGAAACAATGTTACCAAAATAGCTATTTGCTGAATCTCCGTTCATTGTCACATCAGCAATATTATTCATAACTGCTCCTCCGAGAAAAATATAGGACCTTCCGGTATTGGATGCAAAACTGAATCCTTCTGAACCAACAATCACATCAGCATACCCGTCTCCGTTTACATCTCCTGCTCCGGAAACAGATACACCAAAATAGTCATTTGCGTTTATACCGGTCATTGTAACATCTGCTGTACTATTCATGGCCGCTCCACCATAGTATATGTAAGACCTTCCTTTGCCTGAACTGTAAGACCATGCGCCAATAATTACATCGTCATACCCGTCACCGTTTACATCACCCGCTTTTGAAACTGATTTGCCGAATCGATTATTCGCTGCTTCTCCACCGAATGTAACATCTGCTATGTTGTCCAAATTCAATCCGCCAAAATAGATGTATGCATCACCTGCATAGATGCCTCCTGCACTGAAAGGAGCTCCAATAATTACATCATCATACCCGTCGCCGTTTACATCTCCTGCAGAAGAGACAGATGCGCCTATTTCACGCAGTATGGCTGCTCCGGTCATGCTCAGGTCAGAGTTGAATGTTCCGTTCATACCATACATGAACAAATATGATCTTCCTGTATTACTGTTATAGCCAAAAGCTCCGGTAACTGCATCAGCATATCCATCACCATTCACATCTCCGGCTTCAGATACAGAAGCCCCGAAATAATTTGATGTTGCTTCTCCTGTCATTGTTAGATCTGCTGTGCTGTTCATAGCTGCGCCTCCAAAGTAAATGTATGCTTTGCCGGTAGCTGAATAGTCTGCATTCTTCTCCCCGACAATTACATCATCATATCCGTCTCCGTTTACATCTCCTGAGTTGGAAACAGACACTCCGAAATTAGTCAATGTCGTTCCGTTGAATATAACATCTTCTGAATTATCCATTGATGAACCTCCGTAGTATAAATAGACACGACCGATTCCGCCGCCGTAACTTGATGCGCCTATTATCAAGTCTGAATACCCGTCACCGTTTACATCTTCTGCTGTAGAAACTGATTCGCCGAAATTAATATTTGAAGATTCCCCTGTAAAAATTATATCCGACAAGTTGTCCATAGTGTTACTTCCATAATACACATATGCTCTTCCGGTATAGGAATTATATCTCTTTGCTCCGATTACTACATCTGAATATCCGTCCCCGTTCAAATCACCGGCTAGTGACACAGATAATCCAAAATAGTTATTGGTTGATTCACCGGTGAATGTAACATCAATGACATCGTTCATAGAAATTCCTCCGTAGTAAACATAAGCCCTTCCCATAGAAGAAGAGTAACCGTACGCACCAACAAGAACATCTGAATATCCGTCGCCGTTTACGTCACCTGCTGAAGAGACCGAGAATCCGAAATAACTGTTTACGGCATTATCTGACAAAACAACATCAGCAACACTATTCATTATGGAATGTCCGAAATAGATATATGCCCGTCCCGAAAATGAATTATGTCCATAAGAACCTACAATCACATCTGAATAACCGTCTCCGTTAACGTCACCTGCAGATGATACGGAGTATCCGAAATAATTTTCTGTGGCTTCACCCGAAATTACTACATCTGCAATACTATTAACATTTATTCCTCCAAAGTATATGTAAGCTCTTCCAGCATCAAGTGCGGATGCAGAATTGTTTGGAGCGCCGATTATAATATCATCATACCCGTCACCATTTACATCGCCTGCCGACGAAACGCTAATTCCATATCTGTCACCTGATGCAGAACCATTGAATGTCTTCTCACGGATTGCATCACCTTCATCAATCGGCTCAGGATGCTTTCCGGAAAATATTGCATTGCCGTTTTGATCGCGCAAGCCCTGAATAGTTTCATCTGTAAATCCTTCCGGAAGGGAATCGCCAATTGAGAATTGATTGCCTTGATTGTTCAAATTGTGTTGATCCTCTGATGTCTCATGAACAATTTTGTTTCTAATGATAGAATTCTGCCCGTTGGCATTTGAGTTTTCTCTTAAAGGAAGAAGTAATGCAAGTGAAGCAAAGATTACATATTCTATTTTCAATGTGTTCAAATTTGAAGTGAA
>CALEVL010000129.1 GCA_937924675.1 uncultured Ignavibacteria bacterium
TTTTTCTAACTTTCCAGCTTGATTTCGAATGAATTTTCGAAATACATAAACGTTTTGGACAGCAGTGCAACTCAACAACCTGTCTTAAGCGAAATGCATAGATTTATTCCACGTCCGGATTTTGCTGCCAATCAATATCCTCACAGTGAAGTCTCTCGAAAATTCTCTTAACACCTAAATCTATTGATTGAGAATATGAGTAAGACGATTTTGCGCCAACATTGATGTAAGGATTCTTGCTAAAAACTCTAAGTACTTCCACACACTAGATTGGGTATTCTACCTATTGACATAGGAAATTAATAGTTATAATTTACATCAATATTTATTACCATGGCAAAGCAAAAAGCAAACACTTCAGAATCAAAAAATAGCAAGCCAAAGAAATCTGATTCCACAAACGATTTCTTTTACTCCCTCAATGCAAGGCCTGACACAGTTGACTTCAGAGATCTTATGTTCATTCCTACCTTACAGGAAGTTCCGCCTTTGATCACACTTGATGAGTATATGCAAAGATGCGCCGGGAATGTTCAGATCCTTGATCAGGGAAAGGAAGGTGCATGTACAGGTTATGCTCTGGCCAATGTGGCAAATTACCTTATGCGATCAAGAAAGGTTTCACCTGATACAGAACCGGTAAGTCCGAAGATGATTTACCGTTTTGCAAAGCGGTATGACGAATGGCCGGGCGAGAAATATTCCGGGTCAAGTGCAAGAGGTGCAATAAAGGCTTGGCATAAGCATGGAGTGTGTTCAAACAAGCTTGATGAGTTTTGGGAAAAGATGAGATTCAGCGGAGGAAGTGATAATAATTACATGGAACTTATTGATGATGCCCGCTCAAGACCTCTTGGAGCCTATTTCAGAGTCAACCACAAAGATCTGGTGGCAATGCACAGTGCCATGGCAGAAGTCGGAATACTGTTTGCTTCGGCAAATGTTCATGAGGGCTGGAGGTCACCAAAGAAACTTTCCGCAGGCAAGAGAAATGGCGGCAAGAGAAAGTATGAATGTGTTATAGAATTTGATGCAAATGATTTCAGACTTATAGGCGGACATGCATTCTCAATTGTAGGCTATGACAGTGAAGGATTCTGGATACAGAATTCATGGGGAGAGAAATGGGGAGACAAAGGATTTGCGAGAATGTCATATGATGACTGGCTTTTGAACGGAACCGATGTATGGGTTGCCCGCCTTGGTGTTCCTGTTAATCTCAGAAGCGGAGAAGCAAAATCATCAGCTTACTCCGTAAGCAAGAACGTAAAGAATGAAGCATCATTCTATCAGTTTAGATCTCACATAATCAGTATTGGCAACGACGGCCTTCTCAAGCATGATGGCACTTATGGGCACGGGAAGAATTCCCTTATACATATTATCAACGGCATGGATGTTACGATCAACTCAACCGGCAGGAAATGGCCGAAGAGAAAAATTCTTTTGTATGCGCATGGCGGACTTGTGCCGGAAGAATCTATACTCCAGAGACTTTCCGATTACAGAGAGACATTACTTAACAACGACATATTTCCTGTGTTCTTCATGTGGCATTCAGAATTCTGGAGTACGGTCAGGAATATTCTTGAAGATGCATTGAATAAGCGAAAGACAAAGGATGTGCTTGGCGGAATAAGAGATTTTATGATGGACAGAGCAGATGACTTCTTTGAATTCGTCTTGCGTGAACCGGGCAAACTTATGTGGAATGAAATGAAGGAGAATGCTCTCGGAGCAACCCTCAAAAATGATGGTGGAGTCAGGACTTATCTTTCACTATTGCTTGACAAGATTGATTCAGACAAAAAAAATCAATATGAAATACACCTTATTGGTCATAGTGCAGGCAGCATTCTGCTCGGACCGGTTGTCAAGTATCTGACGGAAGAGAAAAAGACTATCAGTTCATGCTCACTTTGGGCACCGGCCTGTACGATTGATCATTTCTCCAAATATTATGAACCGGCCATAACAAAAGGATCTCTGGAGGATTTCAATATATACACGCTTTCAGATACGGCGGAGCAGAATGACAACTGTGCGGCAATCTACAATAAATCGCTGTTGTATCTTGTATCAAATTCATTCGAGGATATTCCGCGCGTTCCTGTAACACTTCCATACGGAACACCGATTCTCGGAATGGAGAAATTCATAAATCCCGAATTCTGGGGGAGCAAGAAGGAAGTTAGGATCAACAATGATGAGATGAGAACTCAGTTTGAGATGTGCCGGCAGAATGCAGTCAACATGAAAACGCTCTTCAAGAAGCACAGCATTGACTGGATCAAGTCACCAAATGACTATGAATTCTGCAACTCGCAAACACACTCCGGGTTTGATGATGACAAGAAGTGTCTGGAATCTTCGATTGCTGCCATACTGAAGAAATCCGGTTCTTCAAAGGGAAGAAACAGTAAGAGCAGTCCGGAAATTCAAATCAGGCCGTCGAAGATCTCGATCACGGAAAGAGTGGAATCCTTAAATCAAAAGTAAATCTGAAAATATAAATCTCAACAAACATGTCAAAAAGATATTTACTTTCAATAGGCGTCAACAAAGTCAATCCTGCCGATTATGACGGACAATGGGACGGAGCGCTTCCATGTTGTGAAAAGGATGCAACAGATATTGATACACTTGCAAAGTCACTGGGTTATGATAAGAGGTTTTTGCTGAAGACATCGAAGGCAACAAGGCAGAATGTGCTGAGAGCATTAAAAACAGCAGCAAAAGATTTAAAGAAGGGAGATCTTTTTGTAATCTATTACTCAGGGCACGGCGGACAAGTTACTGACATCAACGGTGATGAAACTGATGCTTATGATGAAACCTGGTGCCTGTATGACGGACAGTTGATAGATGATGAGATATACTACGCGTTCACGGGTTTCAAAGAATGTGTAAGGATCTTCATGATCTCCGACAGTTGCCACAGCGGAACTGTAGCTAAAGTTGCAATGATGAATGCGGATGAGACAACAGGAGTGTTGAAGAAGAAGTTGTACAAGTTCATGCCCGAAGAAGTTACCGGCAAAGCATATATGAGAAAGAGAGAATTATACGACAAGATACAGATGAATGATCTTATGAAACTTTCCAACCCGAAGAACAAGGATTATGCTTACAGCACAAGAGCTTCGGTAAAACTGATCTCCGGATGTCAGGACAATCAGTACTCGCAGGCAGGTGCAATAAACAGCGTATTTACTGCCATGCTTATGAAGGTTTGGAGAAACGGAACATTCAAAGGAAGCTATAAATCATTTCACAAGAAGATACTAGATCTTATGCCTCCGGATCAGACACCAAATCTTTACAATGTCGGTGCGCGCGATTCTGATTTCAATCTTCAGAAGCCGTTTGCCAATTCCAAATAATCATTTAGAAAAATAATAAATAATTTCTCATGGGCAAGAAATATTCTTTGAGCATTGGATTGAATCGTGTTGATCCAAAAGCTTACGACGGTGAATGGGATGGTGCGCTTGCTTGTTGCGAGAAGGATGCAAGAGACATAAACAAAGTTGCCGTATCACTGAATTATCACAAATCAGATCTCCTTCTGACAAAGACTGCAACACGTGACAATGTGCTTAAGAAACTTTCCTTGTATGCAAAGGAGCTCAATTCAGGTGATTACCTTTTGTTGTATTATTCAGGACACGGTGGACAGATTACAGATACAAACTTTGATGAAGATGACAACAGCGATGAAACCTGGTGCCTGTATGACGGTGAACTTATAGATGATGAAATGTATGCATGTTATGCTGACTTCAGACCGGGTGTGAGAATTTATGTGTTGTCTGATTCGTGTCACAGCGGAACCATTACCAAAGCAGCAGTGAGAAAATCTTCACACGGATATCATCTCAAGAGAAATCTCATTAAGAGCATGCCGGCAAATGTTTGCATTGCTTCTGAAGTTAGAAGAAAGAAGTTCTATGAGAAAATTCAGAAGGATGTATTAAAGAAGAAAGCAAAAACCTTGAAAGACAATGATGAAATTGCAGAAGGAGGCGTGCTTAATGTAAGCGAGCATCCTTGGGCGATCAAGGCGACTGTAATGCTTCTGTCCGGTTGTCAGGACAATCAGGAGTCGGGGGCAAGTCCGGATGCTTTTCATAACAGCGACTTTACGGACAGATTGCTGATTACATGGAACGGCGGAAAGTTTAACGGAAACTATGGAAAGTTTCACAGCAGAATAATTTCACAGATGCCTTCGAATCAGACTCCGAATGTTTTCTCAGTCGGTCCTGAAGATCCTGAGTTTGAGAGGCAGTCACCATTTACTAATGCTGAGGCAGGAGTTTACAATACTGGAACAACGATGCTGAAGTTTGACGGAGTGACCCTGATAAAGATCGGCTCTAAGGGCAAACTTGTAAAAGCCTGGCAGAATTTTCTCAACAAGATGGGCTATAATGTCGGTACTGCTGATGGTGATTTTGGAAACAAGACGTTTAAAGGAACCATAGCATTTCAGAGGGATAACGGACTTAAAGCCGATGGAATTGCTGGTCCTAATACTTTCAAGAAAGCAACAGAAAGCGGATTCAGATATCCGGAAGAATCAATCACTCCGGTTTCCGGTGGCAAAAACGGAATAACGAAGGAACAGCTTGCATACATTATGCGCGGTGCGAAGAGTGCGGACATTGACTTGTTCGTTGATCCGATCAACATGATAATGGAGAAATACGAAATCAACACACCGCTTCGAAAGATGCATTTCCTCGCGCAATTCGGACATGAAAGCGGCAGTCTGAAATACAAGGAAGAGATCGCCAGCGGAGCGGCTTACGAAGGAAGAGCCGATCTTGGAAACACTCAACCCGGCGATGGCAGAAAATTCAAAGGCCACGGATTGATACAACTTACGGGCAGGCATAATCATACTCAGTATGCAAACTATGTCGGCGAACCTGATCTCATAAAGAATCCGCAGAGAATAGCGTTGGAACCTTTACACAGTGCCGGTGCAGCGGGTTGGTACTGGATGACGAGAAAAATCAATCCTCTTGCAGATCAGGACAATATTGTTGCTATTACAAAAATGATCAACGGCGGACTCAACGGACTTGAGGACAGAAGAGGATATCTTGCAAGAGCAAAGAAAGTGATAATCTGAAATTTCACATATGTCCAAATAAATTTATTAAACTTGGAATTAAACTTTGCTATCTTGCCGCATAACTTCTAAATAAAATTTGGATGCAAACTGATTTTGCTCCCAACCGCAAAACATTTGATTACAAAGATACAGGACCTGCATTTGGTTCTAAAGAAGAACACGAGCTGTTCGAAAAGAACCAACTGGGGATAATACAGCAATACGAAAAAATATTTCCTGACAATTATGCCGAAAGAACTGTAGTTATTGTTCCCTCTCTAACTCTCGATATGGAGATCCTTTCCAAGATCAAGGGAGCAATTCATTACGAGGAGAGACTGCTTTGCTTATTGATGCTTTTGAGACTTCCGAGAACAAAGGTCATTTACATTTCAAGCATGCCGCTTTCGGATGTGATCATTGATTATTACCTGCATTTGCTTCAGGGTATTACAGGAAATCATGCAAGGCAAAGACTTACAATGTTAAGCTGTTATGATCTCTCTCGCAAGCCGCTTACAGAAAAAATCCTTGAACGCCCGAGACTAATTGAAAGGATAAAGAAGCTTATTGATGATAAATCTTCAACGCATCTGACATGTTACAACATAACTCCGCTTGAAAAATCACTTGCGGTCAAGTTAGACATTCCATTGTTCGGCACAGATCCGTCAATGTTTTATGAAGGATCAAAGTCAGGCGCGCGCAAGACATTCAGAGCATGTGGAATAGATATGCCGGACGGCGATGAAGATCTTAAGACGAAAGAAGATATAGCCAAATCACTTGCCCGGCTTAAGAGAAAAGATCCGGCTCTGCGCAAGGCAGTGGTTAAAATGAATGACGGATTCAGCGGTGACGGAAATGCGATCTACAGATACCCTGAGCTTAAAATTGATGATGATCTTGAGAAAAATATTCTGAGCACTTTGTCAGATAACTTAAGAACTGTTGCCAAAGACGTTAGCCAGGAGCTCTTCTTCGAAAAATTCAGTGAGATGGAAGGAATCGTAGAGGAATTTCTTGAAGGCGATGAAAAGGTTTCTCCATCTGTTCAATGTGTTATCGGAACAAAGAATAAAATCGAGATACCAAGCACTCATGATCAGTTGCTTGGCGGTGATGACGGACAAATATTTCTCGGAGCAATATTTCCGGCTGATAAACAGTATGCAACTGAACTTGCTGAGATCGGAAACAAGGTTGCATTGTACCTGTCTCAAAAGGGAGTCCTTGGAAGATTCGCTATTGATTTCATTTCCGTAAGACAACCGGACGGCGCATGGAAACATTTTGCAATTGAGATCAATTTGCGAAAGGGAGGAACCACACATCCGTATATGATGATTCAGTTTCTTGCTAACGGAAAGTACAATGCAGAAGACGGCGAATACATAACAGCAAGCGGAAACAAGAGATATTACTTTGCATCTGACAATGTTCAGGATCCGAAATATATAGGACTAACTCCCAATGATCTGATTGACATTGCTATGTTTCACGGAGTCATGTATGACGGCTCATCACAAGAAGGTGTTGTATTTCATCTGATTGGGGCTCTGTCTGAGTTCGGTAAACTCGGGCTTGTTTGCATCGGGAGCACTCCTGAAAGAGCAAAAGAATTTTACGACAGAACAATTAGCATTCTTGATTTTGAGTGCAGTTGATAAGTAAAGGAATTGCAGATTGCTATTCAGTGGCGGATGAATTCAATTTCAATTCTCCGCCATTTTTTATTTTTTAATTCTTAATTGAACTCTACTTTCCTATGCAAAACGACCCGAATATATTATTCAGGATCTCATCGTTTGTTATCTCGCCCGTGATCTCACCGAGATGATTCATTGCGGCGCGAAGATCAACGGAGATGAACTCTCCGCTTACGCCGTCATCAATTGATTTAGCCGCATTCATAAGAGAAGCTGTTACATTTTCAAGACAGAGCTTGTGACGAAGATTAGTCAACACGATATCACCCGTGCTCACATTCTTTTGGGCAGACAATGCTTTCTCTGTCATTCTTTTGCGAAGTGTTTCTAGAGATTTCTCGTCAAAGACAGAAACGCTGATCGCATTGTCATGGGTATCGTGACCGGCGATATCAGATTTAGAAAACACAAGTATGGATTTCTCTGCATCAAAACTTTCTCTGAATGTTCTTTCTTCTTCATTTGCTTCCTGAACCGGAAGACTCGAATCAATCAGGTACAAAGCAAGATCAGCTTCAGAGATCTTCCTGTAACTTCTTTTGATCCCTTCAGATTCTATTTCATCATGCGATGAACGAATGCCTGCGGTATCAATCAGCTTGAACAACACACCGTTTATCACAAGACTTTCCTCAAGGTAATCTCTTGTAGTTCCGGCAATTCCGCTGACGATTGCGCGATCGCTGTCAAGCAACTTATTGAAAAGAGAAGACTTGCCGCTGTTTGGTTTTCCGGCAATCACAAGCGACACACCTTCTCTGATAACTTTTCCTGCAACGTATGAATCTATGATCCTCATGATTCTGATACAAAGATCACTTATCATGTTTCTGATCTCCTGCTTGTTTACAAACTCCAGTCCTTCTTCCGCAAAGTCAAGTTCAAGCTCTACAAGTGATGTTATTCTTATCAGCTCGGCTCTTGCATCGGCAACAAACTTTGACAATTCTCCTTCCAACTGTTTCAGCGAAGACTGATGTGCAGATTCTGTTTTTGATTTAATTAAGTCAGCAACTGCTTCAGCTTGCGACAGATCGATCTTCCCGTTGAGAAATGCGCGCTTCGTAAATTCACCCGGCCCGGCATGCCGCGCTCCGAAGCTTAAAGTAAGTGAGAGGATAGAGCGCGCAATGTATGAACCACCGTGACAAGAAAGTTCAATCACATCTTCACCTGTATAAGAATGCGGTGCTTTGAAAATCGTTAACAAGCATTCATCAATGAGTTTCTCATTGTCAATAATATAGCCGAAGTGAACAGTGTGTGAATGTAAATCCTCCGTTCGCAAAGTTACAGAAGACTCTTTATGTTTGAAGAATATCTTCGATGCTATGCTGAAAGCATCCTTTCCGGAAATTCTTATGACAGAAATTCCTCCTTCTCCCATTGGAGTTGCAATTGCAGCGATAGTGTCGTTAAGTGATTGTTGAATTAACATTTCAAGGATTGAGTTTCAATTTCGTTTTGTTCTAATCTGTGTGTTTCAAACATTAAGTGACTTTGAATTTCCTTTCATCATCAGCCAAATAAATACAGGAGCTCCTATGAATGAAGTTACAATTCCAAGCGGGATTTCAGCGGGCGCAATTATTGTCCTTGCAATCGTATCAGAGATCAGCATAAAACTTGCTCCCATAAGAACTGAACAAGGAACTGAATAGCGGTAATCATTTCCGATCAAAAGCCGAGAGAGGTTGGGCACAATCAAACCCGCGAAACTAACTATGCCGGCTACCGATACAGCTCCTGCCGCAAGCAAAGAAGATGCAAGAATAGCAAGTTTTTGAAATCTCTTGACATCAAGTCCCAACGATGAAGACATCTCTTCACCAAAATTCATAATGTTAAGATCCTTGGATAGGATCATTGACAGTGTGATGCCCGCTGCAATGAATGGAACTGCCGCATAAAATTCATTCCATCCTCTTCCGGAGAGTCCTCCGTTAAGCCAGTAGAGTATCTGCGTAAGTGAGCTCCCTGAAACGAGCATGAGAAAACCGTTGAGAGCAGATATCAATGCGCTGAATGCAATACCGGTAAGTATGATCACGTTTGATGAGACATATCCTGTTGATCTTCTGCCAAGTCTTCCCGCCGTGAAAAAAATCAATGCTGTAGAAGATACAGCAAACACGAAGGAAACAGGCATCAGTAAAGAGAATGAAAATGCAGCCGGCAGCATAAAGACCATGATAGCTCCGAGTCCTGCTCCCGCAGAGATTCCAAGCAATCCCGGTTCCGCAAGATTATTTCTCAGCGCTGCCTGCAGTATCATTCCTGCACATGACAATGCAGAGCCGACAATTATCGCATTCAAAATCCTCGGAAGACGAATTCTGTGCAGTATGACTGAATAAGCTTCGCTGTTTCCAAAGAGTGCTGAGACCAAATCTCCTGGCGGTATTTTAACTGAGCCGAGAGCCAGCGAGATAACAGCGCTGAAAATCAGCAGCAATGTCATCAGAAAAAGCGTGAGGAATTTTTTAGACAATAATTAATTTGTTTTAATAAGCCCTTGTTTACAATATATTAAATCGAACAGCTTAGCATAATGAACAAATTTGGGTCGTTAAACATAAAAGTGGCTCTCATGGTCGCGGGGATTCTTATTGCCCTCGCGGTTCTTTTCTATACACAATTGCTTGCGCAGAAGATACAGAAAAGGGAGAGAGACATTGCAGGTCTGTATGCAAAATCAATGGAATACCTTGCAAACGATGAGAATTCATCCGGAGAATACGGTTTCATTTTTGATCAGATAATTCCTCAGATTGACTTTCCGATAATCGCAACTGACAGAGAGAGAAAAGAAATAATCTTAACAAAGAACGTTAAGTATGATACAACACTTTCTCAGGACAAGGTCAATAAGATACTGCTTGAAAGAGCAAAGGAAATGGCGGAGATCAATCCGCCGATTGTTGTTTCATACAAAGATTCCATCATTCTGAATTATGTTCACTACGGGCAATCTGATCTTGTTACCGAACTCAAGATGCTTCCCGTATTCGAAGTACTTGTTGCGGCATTCTTTATTCTTCTCGGCTACATTGGATTTTCTTACATAAAGAGAACTGAGCAAAGCAATATCTGGGTTGGACTCTCACGCGAAACAGCACATCAGCTTGGGACTCCGCTCACATCACTTCTCGGCTGGGCAGAAATGTTGAAGAATGTTGAACCTCAGACAGAAGCTTTGAATGAGATCACTGATGAGATCAGCAATGACCTTGATAAGCTTAACAAGATCGCGGGAAGGTTTTCTAAGATTGGCTCACAACCTAAACTGGACAAAGAGAATGTAGCAGATGTTATACAGAAAGTTGCAGACTATTTTGAGAAGAGAATTCCTACACTTATCAGCTCCGATGGTATTGCGACAAAGAAAGTCAAGGTTCAGATCAAGAGCACCGGAGATTTAACGGCAAGCATAAACAAGGATTTGTTTGAGTGGGTTATAGAAAACCTGATGAAGAATGCTCTTGATGCAATGGAACGGAAAGACGGAAGCATAATATTCAATATAACAGGATCTCATGGTGAAGTTCAAATTGATGTTACTGACAACGGGAAAGGAATTGATTCAAAGTATAAAAAGGATGTATTCAGGCCAGGATATTCCACCAAGGTCCGGGGATGGGGTTTAGGGCTTAGCCTGTCGAAGAGGATCATTGAGGATTATCACAAAGGAAAGCTATTGCTTGTGGAATCTGCACCGGGCAAAGGCACAAAATTCAGGATCAAACTTCACAGGGATTAATCATGCATAATTTTCTAAAGTAATTTGCAGGAAGAGATTACACAGGAAGCAGAAGTAAGTTCAGGCGACAAAAGATTTTACTATGTATTCTTGTCGAGCACAGCAATTCAGATCGCAGTCCTTCTTCTGCTGAAATTTGCATTTCAGTTCATCCTCCTTTCTTCAGGCTACAGGTGGCTTTCAGCTGATGATTTTTGCAGAACCGTAAAGTCGTTCGAATGGCTTCAGAATCCCGTAGTAAATTCAGGAGTTTGGCTTACACCTCATTTCTGGATCAACGGCATTGTCATGTACTTTGTTAAGGATCTTTTTACCGCTGCACTGATAGTGAATTTTATCTTCTCAGCACTCACTGTTCCGTTCTTCTACAAAATAGTTGAAATGTCTTTTGATAGGAAGACAGCATTCTTCTCGACTCTAATATTCTGTTTGTTTCCGTTTCAGGTTTGGCTCAGCATTTCAGGACTTCCGGAATCTATCTTCTTCTTTTTCATTGTTACAGGAATTTACTTTTTCATGAAATGGAAGTGCGATGGAGAACTTACAATATTTCTTTTCCTCAGCGCATTTTCATTTGCATTCTCAAACGGTTTCCGTTACGAGGGATGGCTGTTCAGCGGTGTTTTTGTGTTGATGACTTTGCTTGATGTACTGAAGGAAAGAAAGTTAACACGAAAGATCATAAAGAATTTTTTCATCTCACTTATTTCTTTCACTACGATTGCATGGTGGCTAATACAGAATTACGTAGACCATGGTAACGTTTTTTTCTTTGCAGAAGAGACCACAAAGATATTCAAGGAGTTCAATACTGCCGGTTTCTTACAGAGACTGGTTCAGTATCCTACATTTATTTTTTTTATAGCTCCTCTCACAACATTCTTTGCACTGAAGAGCTGTTTTGAAACTCTTAAAGCTCCCGGTATAACTCCCGCCAAGATTTTCCTGTTATTCAATTTACTTGAGCTATCTCTTCTTATGCTTCAGGGAATACTTGGAACAGGCGGCACGAATATGATCTCGCGTTACATAGTCATAAATGCATTGTTGTTTGTGCCATTTGCCGTAAATCAGGCATTTGAGTTTAGAAAACCGATTGCGGTATCTTTACTTGGATTGATGCTCTTAGTGAATATTGTCTGGAGCTTCTATTATCCTCAGCCGTTCAGAGAAGATACATTCGAAGTAGGTAAATTGCTCAGAGATATTGGGTCTAAAGCCGAGCCGCAAGACGACAGAAAAATCTACTTTGAAGAAGTGGAAGGTTACTTTGATGTTTTTGCAGTTCAATCCTTGTCAAACCATCCGGACAAATTTGTGCTTGGTGATTTTCCTACACAGAAAACAGCGGACAAGAAGAAGGGGAGAAAGAAGAATCAGCCTACTGAGGAAGAGCTTGACATTCTTGAACTTCGAAACTACCTATCGAAAAATAAGATCAAGCTTGCCATTGTCAAAAGCGATTCATACAGTGAAAAGCTTAAGAAACTTAGTTTCAAGAATGAAGACATTGGAGATTACAAACTGTTCTATGTAGATCCTGTCGGTTCCTCAATGAATGATTCATCATCATCTATATTGGAGAAAAATGCAATCAAACTCTCTGAAAATCCGGAGACGGTAAATTTCGGCAAGCTTCTTGCATTATCTAGATACAGCATTGACAATACAAACTTTGGATTGAATCCTCAGACAGTGGTACTTACATGGAGTGCAATTGATCCGTACCTGCTCGACAGCATTGATTATGAGAACATGGATTATGACCGTTACATGTCGGTTGTAAGCTTACGCTCGGTTGAAACGGACTCTTCGGTATTCAACACTTATACAAAGATCTTCTCCGACAGGAATGTGGAAGAAATGCTTGAAGAAAACACAATACGAAACATAGTTGTGCTGAAGCCGTTTGCTCTCTTGCATTACTCAAAAAAATATAGCGGTTCACCGTTTGACGGTGGAGTCTACTATGTTGATATTAGACTGCGAGATAATAAGACAAATAAGGATCTGATCGTATATAAGGGTGACAGTTTAATGAAGCCGGATACGACAAATCTTTTTACCAGAGTTAATACAAGTCAGATAAAAGATACTTTGACTGCTGCATTGAAGACCGCCAGACGGGTTCCGGCAAAAGCCAAGGAAAACATGCTGAAGAGTTATACGATTGGTACGATCATAGCCATGTTTCCCGATACTGATTTCAGCAAAGTTGTGGGTAAATCAAGCGATGAGATTTACAGAATGCTCATGCGAAACGGCATGCAGGTATTCTTCTCCCAGAGATATCAGGGAGATCAGTTTCTTAATTGGGTGTTCAATTATTTCT
>CALEVL010000130.1 GCA_937924675.1 uncultured Ignavibacteria bacterium
ACACAGTAAACTTCAACGCTTCGAACCTTTCAAGTGGAATGTACTTCTACAGGATCAGCGCAGCAAACTTTGCACAAACAAAGAAGATGGTTCTCGTAAAGTAATCTTTACTTTACAAGATTTCTTTTATACAAGCCCGGGCAGAAATGTCCGGGCTTTTTTTTTACCCCCCCTTAGCGAGGTTGTCTCAAAACTTGTCGTCCCCGCCCGCCTGCAGAGAATGTACTTTAATTGCCATCTGCGGGCAGGAGTGTTTCTGTCGGGAACCCATTTTTAAAAGTCAATTCTTAAAGTGGATTCACGCCAGGAACACGCGGGAATGACAGCATGGGTTGGTTTTGAGACAACCTTTAGCAAAGGGGCGTTCGTTTGTTGCGGGAGCGTAGGCAGGAAGTTAATTTCTTACAATAATTGTTTGGAACATTTCCTAGATTCGAATTGCAGAAATTTGAATTAATTAAAATGACATACGATGAAGATTCATTATGAGCATTACCTAAAGGAAAAGTTACGCGATTTACGAAACAATCCGACACAATCCGAAAGGATTCTTTGGAACCAGTTTAACGGTAAAAAGATAAAAGGATACAGGTTCACAAGGCAGAAACTAATTTGCAAATTCATTGTAGATTTCTTTTCCGGTGTATTGAGATTTATAATAGAAATTGATGGTGATTCTCATAATGAAAAACTCACAGAAGATGCAGTTCGGGATTTGTTTCTTGTATCATTGGGTATCGAGATATTGAGAATCTATTATGAAATGGTGAAATCAAATGAAGAAGGTGTAATTAAGATCATAACAGAAAAGATTACTGAAATCGAAACTTCTTTGGTGAAGTGAATTGGAGAATGGTCCTGAAAGAATGCACTAGTGTTTCACAATGCTCCGGTTGAGAACATAATCCTGAGCTTGGCATTACATCAAATTACATCTTGAATCCTACATTTCCCCGAATTTTTGTTCAACTTACTTTTAATTTATTTCTATATTAAATAACAAAACGGAACCACAGTTTTAAAAGGCAATTCCGGTCAAATTCGAATATCCCCCCCCCAAAAAAAAAGAATAATAGAGTTCTATCACAAACAAAAACCTAATCTCAAGGAGGAGAAATGAAAAGAACCAAACTGCTAAAAGCTTTGCCGTTATTCGCAATCATGAGCATGTTATTGACTGCTCAGGCTTATGCGACAATATGGAACATCAACAACGTAATAAACGGGACACAGGAAGTTCCGCCAGTAGTAACAGGCGGCAGCGGTACCATTGTAGGAACTTACGATGACGTTACAAACCAGTTCAATGCAACAATTACATTCAGTCAACTTACCGGTACAACTTCTGCCGGCCATTATCATGGACCTGCTGCACCGGGAGTAAATGCAAGCGTGAGGATTGGATTCACTAACATTCCGCTTGGGGTGACCGGCGGAAACTTCTCACCCTCATTCATCCTGACTGCTTCACAGGAGACAGAACTCTTGGGAGGACTTTGGTATGTGAACATTCATACTTCGTTCAGACCCGGAGGAGAAATCAGAGGTCAGATATACCCTGTTGCTCCAAAGTTACTGGACCTTACCTATTTAATTGAAGGGCTTTACAACGGCGGAACGAATCTTATGGTTGCCGATACAGTAACTGTCAACATCAGAAATTCCACATCGCCTTATGCACTCGTGGAAAGCGCAAAGATCAAGCTCAACACAAGCGGTTCCGGTATTCTCACATACGCAAGTGTGTCAAACGCAACTCCATACTATATTCAGGTTCTTCACAGAAACGGCTTAGAGACCTGGAGTGCTGGCACAGTGCAGTTTGTTTCTAATGCACTAAGTTATGAGTTTGTAAGCGCCGCTACACAGGCGTATGGAAGCAATACAACTCTTGTAGGAGCAAGATACTGCGCATACAGTGGCGATGTAAATCAGGACGGAACAATTGACGGTACTGATCTCTCATCAATTGACAACGACGCAAGTAACTTTGTGTCAGGTTATGTAGTGACCGACCTTGATGGTAATGATTTCGTTGACGGCTCTGATGCAGCCGTAGCTGATAATAATGCGGCGAATTTTGTGAGCGTGGCAAAACCGTAGAAAGTTGAGAGTTATGAGGTGAGAGGTGTGTATTATGAGTTTTAAGGTGTGAGGTGAGCAGGATAGTTGCGTAAGAGATTATAGGGCTGGAGAATAAGAATTCTCCGGTCCTTTTTCATGATAGTCCAAAGTTGATTTATTAATGTTTTTGCAATCTCAGATAAAAGTGATCAGAGAAAATTGACTAGTGAGGCTTTCTTATGCTTACCTCACACTTCTCACCTCTCACCTCACACCTCATAACTTACACCCCACACTTCAAGAGACTTATTAAGAAGTTATTAACATAATATTCATATTTAATTAACTAAGCTAACCCCATTAAAGTTATGACAGTTAAAGCAGTTTTGCTGTTTTGTGCATTAGGATTTTTAACTTAATTTCAGATTTTTTTTTCTTGAGATTCAATAGGTGTTATTTTATTAGAATATTTTTCTTTATATTAATCCTCCCCAAATTAGCCCCACAATTTCATGATAAGTAACACATCTAGGATTAAGCAGTAATTCAACTTGATCCCTGAATTTTGAAACTAAATTTCAAATGTGTAAATGAGAAAACTGATACTGGCTGCAACGATTTTCCTGCTACTTCAGGCAAATACAAGAGCAGAAGGATTCAGAAACGAAAGTGGTTTATTTGTGGAAATGAAACAAAGGAAAGACATGATTGGCGTTATTCTTAAAAACGAAGTCTCAGAAACAGAAGCAAGGAGAGTTCTTTCACCTTACGCCGGAGTGTCTTCGGATATAGAAAAGATCATGCCGAAGATTTACCTGATCGAGTTTCAGGAAAAAAAATCGGATGCTGAGATTGAACAGATTTTACAAACTATCCTACAGAATGAAAGTCTTGTGAAAACTTCAGTTCGCTCATATTACGGTTCATCAAACAAGGTTGCACAAATACCTTCTGACAGGTTAATTGTGAAGCTTAGATCGAACTATGACAAGGATAAGCTAGAAATGCTTAATGCAGAATATGGATGTTTTATTTTAGGCAATGTGAATGGTGAACGCGGATTTCTGCTTGAAACAAATTCAACAAACAATTTAAGTACACTGGAACTTTCGGAAATGTTTTATTCACGGGGAATATTCGAATATGTTCAGCCGGATTTTATTTATCCCGGAGGAAAACTCTTGCAGTCAATACCGAACGATCCGGAGTTTGACCAACAGTGGGCTTTGCATAATACGGGACAGTTGCTGCAGACCGGCAGTACGTTTTATACTTATGGAGATGCTGCCACGGTTAACGGAATACCGGATTCAGACATGGATATTGCAGAAGCATGGGATATTACAACAGGTTCGCCTTCGATCAAGATCGGGATCATTGACAGTGGTATAGACTCTGCGCATGCTGATCTTCAGGCACCGGGACATCTGCTTCCTGGCTATGATGCATTCACAAATACAAATGGTTCATCAGTAGATTATTTTAATCACGGAACATCAGTTGCCGGAATTATTGGAGCAGTAATGAACAACTCAACCGGAATAGCAGGAATTGCTCCCGGTTGCAGATTAATGTCGATTTGCATTTTTGATAACAACGGAAGTACTTCAACTTCAATAATTACAAGAGCATTTGATACGGCAGTTGCAAGAGGAATAGATGTATTGAGTAACAGTTGGGGCGGCGGATTGCCTGAGCCGGCCATTACCAATGCAATTAACAATGCAGCACTCAACGGCAGGGGAGGGCTTGGAACCGTAATATTGTTTGCCTCCGGAAATGACGGAAACAGTCCGCCAATTTATCCATCGGTATTGCCAAATGTTTTAAGCGTTGGCGGTTCAACTCCTCATGATCAGAAGAAGGCACCGGGAAACGGCAATCAATTTTTCTGGGGAAGTAATCATGGTGAAGATGCTTCCGGTGATCTGGATGTTATCGCTCCTACAAATTGTTATACAATTGCTTCAGGCGGTTATGAACCGAATTTCTGGGGAACTTCTGCAACATGTCCGAATGCTGCAGGTGTGGCAGCTTTAGTATTGTCAGTCAATGAAGGTCAGTTGAGACAGGAAGTTTATTCCAACATAATAAAGGGATGTGATAAGCCCGGCAATGTGCCATATTCCGTAACAAAGACTTTTGGGAAGTGGAATGAATATTACGGATATGGCAGAGTCAATGCCTTGGCTTCCGTTAACCTTGCATTGGGAGTTGATAAGACCCCTCCTGCAATAAATCACACAAATGTTGCTTCACATACCAGCACTTATCCCACGTTAATTACTGCAGAGATCACTGATCATGACGGAAGTGCTGTACCAAATTCAGGAATGCTAGTGCCGAGAGTTCATTACACCATAAAGAAGAGTACGGGAAACTGGTCTGCTTATGACTCTGCCGTTGCTATTCAAAAAACCGGAAACACATTTTACTTTAAGATTCCTTCACTCGGCTGGGAAAGTGAAGTGCAATATTTCATCAGAGCTTATGATAATGCAGGAAACAGGTCGGAATTTCCTTTGCATGCACCTGTGTCAATGAATCTCTGTTATTTTGCAGTTGGCAGTCTGACTTCAGAGTCAGTCAAGATCCCGGCCTTTACCGGAATAGACTACGGAGGAACAGTTTCACCGGCATCTAATTTCAACGCATTCAAAATAGTTGACGCAAAGATCAAAGTGCACATGAGGCATACATATCTTGGCGATGAGTTGTTTCAGATATATGCGCCAATATCTGATCCCAACTATAACCGCATTTGTCTTTTCTCCTGCAATGGAAATGATTTGGATAACGTTTCGGGAGCAATTGTTTCAGATTCGTCGAGTCTTTCCTGGCAGAATGGTCAACCGCCTTATCTTAACGGTCATTACAAACCTGATTATACACTCCGCGGCTTGAGAGGTTTAGGAGCCGGTGGTGCATGGAGAGTGATTCATTTTGACAGGGGAATAGGGGATTATGCATTTTTCGACAGCGTAAGAGTAATATTATACAGAACAACCGGTGCCAAGTCACCTTCAGCAAGATTGAACAGTTCCGCGGATTCTACACTGCTGTTTGATAATTCCTCTTTCCCGGGAATTTATGAAAAGGATTTTTATCTAAAGAATTCCGGAACATCGAATCTTGCAATTAGCGCTTACAGTTTTTCGGGACAGCGTGCATCTATGTATTCTTTGCTTAATACTCCGCCTGCAACAGTAGCAGCGGGAGACAGCGCATTATTCAGAGTAAGACTGAACACATCTGTAGGCAGTTCTTCAATATCTCAGGCGCTTCTGAGTATTACTACCAATGATCCTTCAAAGTCATCGTTCAAAGTTTCAATGCTGACAAATGATTCACTCAAGACGGGTCTGAAGAATTTACAACTGACTGCACTGATACAGGGACTTTACAATCCGGTTACCAATACATCCAGACAAGATACGATAGTAGTATATCTGAGAAGATTTACTTCGCCTTATGCAATTGTGGATTCAACGAAGGGAGTTCTAACATCAGCCGGAACCGGTTCATTCAGTTTCAGCAATGTTCAGAATGGTGTGAATTATTACATAGTTATAGATCACAGAAATGGTTTGGAAACCTGGAGTTCAGCTCCGCTTACATTTAGCGGACTTCAATCCTCTTACAACTTTACAAACTCCATAACTGCGGCATACGGCAACAATCTGGCACTTGCCGGCAGCAGATATTGCATTTACAGCGGTGACATTGATGCGGACAGGATAATTGATGGAGATGATGTTATTTCGGCAGACAATGCTGCTTCAGGTTATTCAATGGGTTATGTGCCGCAGGACATTAACGGCGACGGTTTTGTGGATGCAACGGATATTGAGATCACACACAGAAATTCTGAAGATTATGTTACTGTAATAAGACCATAAAATTCAGCGCAAGCTGAATCCTCCATACGCCGCAGATGATGCTTTGTCTGCGGCGTTAATTTTTTGTGGTGGGTGTAAAAAGAGATCACGAGAATTGAATCATACCTGCCAGCTCTCCCCCTCTTTTTGAATAAGTCAATTGCTTAAACAAACCGCGCAGATTATCTTTACACAAATTAATCTTTGAATATCAGTTTCAATACACATTCCTCCGAAGGAAACTCTTTCGGTAAATTTCCATATAAATACAAAAGGCACACTGCCAATCTGTTAACGCTGTTGGTTATTCTCTTGTTGACAAGTGATGTCCATTCTCAGGCAGGAACTTATTATAACTCTGTTTCAACTTCTTCTCCGACATTTGTGAATGACCTAAAGGGCAGGATAAGATCGCCGTACAACAGAATCTCATACGATGACTATGACGAGACAATGATTGCGAACTTTGCTTCTTTCAATAACGGGAATGGAACACGTTCCGTTTTTTGTGTCTATTCAGGTTACGATCATGTTTATACAGGAACATTTTCATGGGGTACGATGAGCCGCGAGCATACATGGCCTCACAGCTGGATGCCCACTTATCCTTCAACTCAGAACGATCAGTATTCAGATCAGAACATGCTCTTTCCTACTCATCAGAACAATGCGAACGGAAGAAGAAGCAATCATCCACTCGGAATTGTAGTTAATATCACATATCAATTTCTTGACGGTAAGCTAGGTACTGATTCAGCAGGAGATATTGTGTACGAACCAATGGACGGTTTCAAGGGAGATGTTGCACGCGCATTGCTTTATGCTTGTATCAGGTATGATGATGTATCCGGAAATTCCTGGTCATTCAACTGGCTCAACAATACAAAGTTACCTTCATTAAGTGAAGGTCCACAGAATCTGAATCTTCTCCTGCAGTGGCATAAAAATGATCCGCCTGACAGATGGGAAATTGAAAGAAATGATTATGTGCAGTCAATCCAGTTGAACAGAAACCCTTTTGCAGACAGGCCTGAATATACTTCTTATATTGATTTCAACAATGTGATAAAGATCAATCCTACTTATGCGGTTGAACCCGGCAATTATGTAACTTCGCTTACATCATCGGCTTCTTCCGGAATGATAACTCTGAACTGGAACGATGCAACAGGCGGTCAATTGCCTGCAGGATATTATATAGTAGGATATGATGCAGATGATTACATTGTGCCGATTGACGGCTCTGTTTATAATACCGACACATTGCTCGGAGACGGGAAAGCATCGGTATATGTTCCATATTCATCTCCAAACAGTCTAACACTGAGTGGTCTTCAAAATAATACAAGGTACTATTTCACAGTCTATTCATATAACGGTACCGGCAATCAGATCAATTACAAGATCGATGGTACAGTGCCTCAGACAAATGTGCTTGTCAATCCATCTCTTGCTGCTGAGCCGACAAACCATGCGACAGCATTCACTGTTTCGAATGTAAGTTCTTCAACATTGCAGGTGAGTTGGAATGATGCCTTGCCGGGGTCTCAGCCGCCGACAGGATATTTGCTTTCAGCAAACAATACTAACAGTTTTTCACTTCCTTCAGACGGTACAACATATCCGGATGATCCGGTACTTACTGACGGTTATGCATTTGTTAATCTTACCTATAACGGAGCGAATACATATACATTCACCGGATTGCTTTCCGGAACAAATTATTACTTCCGTCTTCATTCATACAACGGAACCGGAACGCAGATTAACTACAAGACTGACGGCACTATCCCGCAGACAAACGGGAGCACTTCGGCAACACAAACTGCCAATGTTACTGTTCTTAAAGATAACTTCGGCAGAAGCAATAATAACAATCTAGGCAGCACAATGCTTGCCGGCAATATATTCTGGCAGGAGACTGAAACAGTAAGTCCTGGTTCAATATCTTTGAGTAATTCCCGAATGAAGCTGGCAAGTACAACAGCCGGCAGAGACTTTGCATTTGTTAATCTCTCACAACTTGGCGGATACGTAACGCAATATTCTTCTGCAGATACAACTCTTATTTGGGCCTTCAACATGCGGCAGACAAGGGCTGATCCTTCCGGGCAGGACAATAATAATTACGGCATAGCTTACATTCTCGGCAAATCAACATCTGACCTGGCAACGGGAAATGGTTATGCTGTGCTTCTTGGACAAAGCGGCAGCGGAGATGCAATCAGACTTGCAAGATTTACCGGAGGTGTTATAGGAAATGTAAGATTTACAAACATCATTTCAGCCGGAGACTATGCAAACCAATTCTTAAGCATAAGAGTAACATATCAGCCGGGTACCAATACCTGGTCATTATATGCTGACAGTAATTCCGTAACATTTCCGCAGTCTGACCCGAGGAACACTGCAATGCAGATAGGAAGCGCAGTTGACAATTCATTTACAAACGAGCAGCTGCCGTATTCCGGAGCCTTATGGAATCATGTTACCGGTGCAAATGATTCGGCGGTATTTGATGATATATACATAACAGATCTTTCATTAAGATTGAACAACTCTGTCATACCGGAAGGACTCCTTAACATAAATTCCGGAACATTGAACATGTCTGACACAGTAAGGATATATCTAAGGAATCCAACTTCTCCATATCAGATAATTGACTCTGCTAAGTCTAAAATTGATTCTGTCGGCTTTACCGGATTCTTTGAATTTTCCCATACTCAAAGCGGACAATATTTCATCTCGGTGGTTCACAGGAACAGTATTGAAACCTGGAGCAAGCTTCCGGTAACATTTTCGCACGGATTACCTGCTTCATATGATTTCACATCTGCCCGTAGTAGTGCATATGGCAATAACCTGGTATTGAAGAACGGAAAGTATTGCATTTACACCGGTGATGTGAATCAGGACGGAACAGTTGATGCATTCGACTTAAGCGTTATCGATAATGAAGCATTCACATTCCAATCAGGATATATACAGACCGACCTGAACGGAGACGGATTTGCAGACGCATCTGATGCGTCACTGGGAGACAACAACGCATTCAATTTTGTATCAAGGGTTACGCCCTGAACAAACTTCCCCAAAGAGCCGGCCTTGGCCGGAAGCATACACGCAATACTCTTTATTAAAGGAAATTTATTAATCAAAACTTATGAGTATGAAAACTCTTGCAATCTGCACAGCCATGTTATTTGCAATACTGACATCATCATATGATGCCTCAGCGCAATACAAAATGAGAGTGGCATTTCCAAGCCTTGCAACATTCAACAATCCCATTGAAATGACAAATGCAGCTGACGGTACAAACAGACTCTTTGTTGCTCAACAGAGAGGACTGATTTATGTATTCCAGAATTCACCGACAGTCAGTTCCAGAAAGACATTTATGGACATGACCGGCATTGTTTCTGCAACCGGAAGTGAAACAGGACTTCTTGGGATTGCATTTCATCCGGATTATGAAAACAACAGATATTTTTATCTGAGTTACACATTTGATTCATCCGGACTCCGGTCGAGAGTTACCAGATTTGAGGCAAGCAGTTCAAATCCTGATACAGCTCTAAGGAGTACACAGAAAATACTGCTGACATTGGCACAGCCTTATTCCAATCACAACGGCGGTAAGATCGCATTCGGTCCCGACGGTTATCTGTACATATCTTACGGAGACGGCGGCAGTGGAGGAGATCCACTTAACAATGGACAGTCCAGAACAACGCTTCTTGGCAAGATACTCAGGATAGACGTTAACTCTTCTGACCCCGGACTCAGCTATTCAATTCCACCAACAAACCCATATTATCAGAATACAGACGGTTTCAGAGAAGAGATCTATGCATATGGTGTGAGGAATATTTGGAAGTTCAATTTTGATTACACAACGGGAAAACTATGGGCAGGCGATGTAGGCCAGAACGCCTGGGAAGAAATAGACATTATAGAGAGAGGAAAGAACTACGGCTGGAACAAGATGGAAGGATTCTATTGCTACAGTACCTGTGACACTACCGGAAAAGGATTTGTCAGACCGATATACAATTATTCACATTCGGTCGGATATTCAATAACCGGTGGATATGTCTACAGAGGTGCATTGCTTCCGGGACTCTACGGCAAATATCTGTATGCTGATTATGGATTTGGTACACTATGGTCCTTGGATTATGATGGTATCAATCCTCCAACCAACACTACTCTGCAGGATACAAGCTGGGCTATTTCATCATTTGGTGAAGATGAGAATAAAGAAGTTTACATCTTAAGATATTCGAGCACAGGTGCAATCTATAAGATCGTGAATACATCAGCCATTACACTTGATCTTAAGGCTGCCATAGAAGGATTTTATAACGAAGGTACAGGAAAGCTTTCATTGAAAGACACAGTGAAAGTATATTTACATCAGGCAACTTCACCGGCGCAGATAGTTGATTCGGCGACTACTATAATTGATTCAACAACTCTTAAAGGGTATTGCTTCTTCAACAATGCTCCTACAGGATTGTACTATATCAGAGTAACACACAGAAACGGGCTTGATACATGGAGCAAGTCAGGCGGAGAATCTCTTACAAGAGGTGCTGTTTCTATGTATGACTTTACAACGGCTGCATCTCAGGCATACGGAAACAACCTTCTGCTGAAGGGTTCGAGGTATTGCATATACAGCGGAGATGTTAACAGTGATGCAACTATTGATGCTTCAGACAATAGTCAGATAGACAATGACGTTAGTGCTTTTGTAACAGGGTTCATTGTGACTGATCTGAATGCCGACGATATTGTTGACGGTTCGGATCTGTTGATTGCGGACAATAATGCTTCAAACTATGTGTCTGTAGTTGCTCCCTAAAAGTGCTTTAAATATGGATACAGAAAAATAATCCTAAACAAAAAATTTCTGTATCATTGATTTTGAGAAAAAGCTATATTGCAACAAACATAAAACCACAAATTAAAAAGTAACCCAAATTAAAATGAAACTTTACAAGTCTTTAATCGTGGCTTTAATTGTCTTCGGCGCTTTTGTTAATGCTGCCCAAGCAGGTGATTCAGTTCACGTCAAGCCAACTTACACATTAAAAGTCACAGGTCAGGCACTTCCTACTCCTTCAGAATTTCGATTTGAAGTTAGGATCAAACATACAAATCCTGATTCAACAGTTTTCTTGTATGCCGGAGCCCAGTACTTCTTCGACTTTAACAATACAATCGCAAACGGCGGAACTTTAAGCTACGGTTATGTTAGCGGTGTAGGTGATTCATCCGATCTTCCGGTTAATTTCAGGCCAAGAAATCCACAGATCTTTGATAATGGTAACGGAACATCACAGTTAAGACTTGCTGTTAATACATTCCCTGGTCCGGGTAACGGATATCTTATTCCTCCATCCGCAACAAATGGAATTAAAATCTGCAGAATGAAACTTTCAACAACCGCATCCAGTTTCAGCGGCGGTCCTATTGGACTTGTGTGGAGAGATTCTCTTCCAAATCCATTCACGAAAGTGTTTGCTTACACAGGTGTTAACAATCTTGTAAACACAGAAATCACCAACAGAGCATGGCATTCAATCGATCCGTTCGTTGGTATTAATAATCCGAATGCAACAACGGTTGAGATTCCTAAAGAATTTGCACTTGCACAGAACTTTCCGAATCCATTCAATCCTTCAACAAAGATCCAGTTTGCAATTCCGGTAGAAGGCAAGGTTTCGTTAAAGGTCTTCGATCTCACGGGCCGTGAAATAGCTAATCTGGTCAACGAAGTTAAAGCTCCGGGAAACTATGAAGCAATATTCAACGGTGCAAATGTAGCCAGTGGAGTTTATTTCTACAGGATCAACGTCAGCGGTGACAAGAAATATGAATCTGTGAAGAGAATGGTTTTGATAAAGTAACAATCTGATATTAAATGCGAAAAGGCTGTCCGCCGAAAAGTGGACAGCCTTTTTTCGTTTAACTACGGAAGCTTATCAGTTATTAAAGACGTTTCTGAAACTGTTCATTACTATTCCTGCAGCGACCGCAACATTAAGAGATTCACATTGCGAATATCCTTTAAGCCGGAAGCGTTTGTAGCTTGGATTGTTAAGGATCTCTCTGCTTATTCCCCGGGACTCATTTCCAAAAACAATCACATACTTGTTTGATTTTTCGGAAAGCTCTTTGAACGTATCAGGAGAGAATTCGATATTCGTTTCAAGATCAAAGAGTAAAATGGTGTAGCCGGCTTCATTATACTTCTTGAGTTCAGAGATTAGTTCAATACCCTCTCTCGCAAGGACGTGAAACAGGGAACCCTGAGTGGATCGGATTACCTTTGGGTTATACAATTCCACTGAGCCCTCTCCAAGAATGATATCTTCAATTCCAAACCAATGACAAGCCCTGATCAATGCTCCGGCATTACCGGGATCATTTATTCCGTCCAGAACAACTATCGCTTTTGGAACTTCCGGATCCACTCCGGAAAAGTGCGCCTCGTGATGAATCAGTTGTTCATCCGGAACGTTTACAACAGCTATTATTCCTTGCGGGGAGACAGCATCTGCGAGTTTGGAAAAAGCAGATGAACCGAGCTTCTGAATCTCTGCCTTTGGAGCAGCGATCTGAATACGGTCAAGCATGTGATCATCGGTAAACTCGTCCCGCATAATAATAGTCTGAATATATTTCCGGTAAACAGGCGACTTCAGGCATTCTTCAAGAATGTTTACGCCTTCAATAAGAAATTTCGCTTCTGATTCGCGATATTTCTTCAGCTTCAGTTTTTCCAGGTATTTAATTCCGGTCTTAGGCACTTATTCTCCTTTATATTCTACAAAATTCTTTTCAGTTTCGAAAAGCTTAATTGAAAAAAGTCTCGCATTTGGCAGGTTGATTTCCTTTTCGAGGATCTTCCAGAAAACCATTGCCATGTTTTCGGTTGTTGGAATTATGTTCTTGAACATTTGAAGATCATTTAGAAAACTGTGATCAACGAATCTTAAGATAGATTCATTTAACAACGACTTGAGTTCTTTCAAGTCCATCACATATCCGCTCTTCGGATCAGGTTCTCCGGCCAGAGTGACTTCCATATAATAATTATGTCCATGAAAACTGTTACACTTGCCGAAGATCATCCGGTTTTCATCTGCGGATAGTTCCGGATTGTTCAATGTGTGTGACGATGAAAAATGCTTGCGTCTTGTTATATATATCATCAGTTAGTTTTTCTGTTAATAAGATATATTTAACTAATGATTTTTTAAATGAAGAATCTTTTCCTATTTTTTAACGGATTTCTTTAGTATAGGATAGATTGATTACGCTTTGACCGGCCAATATTCACATTTGTTAGAGAAGGGTTTCTCTGAAAGGTGACTTGCATTTTAAATACGTTCACCAAATTGTCCTTAAGAAGTGATTCATATTCTCAATTTTATACTAAGCAGACTGAAACCTTTTGAAGCACGAACATGTCAAATCTGTAAGACAGTTGTCGGATGATGCAGCAGATTTTAAAAATTACATTGTGCAACTATGATGACAGGTTCAGTTTGAATGGATTAGGCTTTTGGTGTGTTACTTCACTTTGAAACTTATTATTTTAAAACTCGTTAATTTACTTGAAATTTACTCTAAATCCTTTGACAAAGATACTAATTCTTCTCACAGCTCTCGCATCTATTCTGCCAGGCAGAATATTTTCACAAGACAAGCTTAAACTAAGCGAGGCGGTCAACATCGCAATGGAAAACAGTGCAACTGTTTCAAATCTCCGAAAGAGCCTTCAGATTCAGGAACTATCTACCGGCACTACCAGAGGTCAGCTTTATCCGGACCTTAGTCTGAATGCAAGCTGGTCAAGGAACAATACTTACTCTGACGGTACGGTAAGATTTGAGAACGGAGCTCCTATAATTATACCCGAGCAAGATTCATGGATCAACAGTTTTAGACTTGGACTGAGTACGCAAGTCACAGTTTTTGACGGCTTCAACAACTACTCGAAGGTCGATCTTCAAAAAGAAAATGAACAATCTATAAAGATTGATCTCGACAAAGAAATGTATGACATCGCCTTCAGGGTTAATACTGCATACTTTGATGTGCTTAAGAAAGAAAAAATAGTGGCTGCTAATGAAGAAAACCTGAAGGATTCACGTGATCAGTTGGAAAAGATCAATGAGTTCTTGAATGTAGGAAAAAGAACTATAGCTGATGTTTACAGACAGGATGTTCAGGTTGCTCAGAATGAACTCGCAGTTGAAAGATCAAGAAATGAACTTAACAAGAGCAAGGTTGATTTGCTCAGAACAATGAATGTATCTGTTGATAGAGATGTGGCAATTGAAGATGAGTCCATAAAGAGTGAGCTTACAGAAGCGGAGATCAACCTTATACTGGAAAAGTATTCTAATACAGACTTGCTTTACAATCAGGCAGTTCAAAGGAGATATGATTATAAAGCAGGCATGCAGCAAATCAACACAAGCAAGAAGGCATATGAAATAGATAACAAGTCTGTTTACTGGCCTTCAATAATCGGCTTTGCAAATTATAGTCTGAATGCTGCAAACATTAATGAACTGACAGGTTCAAGATCCTTCAACTTCGGTTTATCCATGAATTATCCGATCTTTCAGGGTTTCAGTCTTAGCAACAAGGCTCAGTCATCTGAAATCGCAATAAAGCAGAAACAGGAAAATCTGAGACTCCTTGAAATTCAGATAAAGAGTGAAATAAGGAAAGCTTACTTTGATCTTGAAACACAGTATAAGCAAATTGACATACTGATGAGAAACATAAAATCTTCAGAGCAGGATAAATTGCTTTCTGAAGAAAACTATCGCGTAGGTCTCGGGATACTTCTTGATGTTCAAACTGCTTCCACAAAGCTCAATCTGCTTAAAGTAGATCTCATAAATGCTTATTATGATTTCCTTCTTGCAGAAAGACAGCTTCAATATTACACAGGTGATCTTTCCTACTAAATGACTTTGAAAATTTTACATTTAAAATGACAATGACCGACAACACAATACAAACAAAGGAAAAAAATTCCGTTCCAAAGAAGAAGAAGAAAAGCAGAAAACTGTTGTGGATAATTGGCGGAATAGTTTTGATCGGTATCATTCTTGCCGCAATATTCTCAGGCAATAAGGAAAAGCTTGTAACTGTTCAGACAGAGAAGATCGGAAGAAAGAGCATAACACAGATCGTAACGGCGACCGGCAAAATTCAGTCAGAGACACAGGTTAATATAAGCTCAGAGATCAGCGGAGAAATTACTTCCCTGCCATTTAAAGAAGGTGATGAGGTTAGAAAGAATGATCTGTTGGTGAAGATCAAGCAAGATGCTTATGCACCTGTACTACAGGAGCAGAATGCGTCAATAAAGGTTGCAGAAAGCAATCTCGAGATAAACAAGGTTGCTTTGGAAAGGAATGAACTTGAACTTAGAAGAATCAAGGAACTGCACTCAAAGGGTTTGGCAACACAAAGTGAACTTGATAATGCTCTCAACAGCGTAAATCAGGTAATGGCACAGATGAATGCGAATGAAGCACAGATCAATCAGCAGAGGACCGGATTGTCGAGGATAAGATATGACATATCGAAGACGACTATCTATTCACCAATGGAAGGAACTGTTACTCAACTAAATAACGAGCTTGGAGAAAAAGTGCTTGGTACAATGTCAAATCAGGGTTCAGTAATCATGACTATATCTGATCTTTCTAAAATGGAATGTCAGGTGGAGGTTGGTGAAACTGATGTTACCTTGGTAAATCTCGGCGATACTGCAAGAATAGAGATAGATGCGTTTCCTGACAAGATATTTACGGGTTATGTTTATGAGATTGCCAATACGGCAACATCAAAGGGCACCGGTACACAGGAGGAAGTAGTGAATTTCATAGTGAAGATCAGGATAATAGACAACGCATTTGACTTGAGACCCGGTATGAGCTGTACGGTCGACATAGTTGTTGATCAGAGAGAAAATGTATTGGCAGTACCAATCCAATCAGTTACAACCAGAGAAGATGAAAATAAATCAGATGATATTGCTAAGGAATCAGAAATTGAAAATCTTTCGAGAGAATCAGAGAAAAAGCAAAACAAAAAAATTAAGCCGAAAGAAATCATATTCCTGGTTGATAATAATTCAGCAAAGACTAACGAAGTGAAAACCGGAATCAGCGATGATTCATACATTGAAGTTCTTGAAGGCATCAGTGAAGGACAGGAGGTCGTGAAAGGAAGTTTCAAGGCGATCACAAAAGAGCTGGAGGACGGATCAAAGGTGAAAGTGGATAACGAGCCGAAGAAGAAATTCAAGAAAGATGAAGATGACGAATAGCAATGACGGAAGTTTTGGAAGCGGTGTTTCAAACCTGATAGAAGTGCGAGATGTAACCAAACTTTATGTAATGGGTACGGAAGAATTATATGCGCTCAAGGGTGTGAGTGTGAATATTGCAAAGAATGAATATGTGGCAATTATGGGTCCGTCAGGGTCTGGTAAGTCAACACTAATGAATATTCTCGGATGTCTTGATACGCCAACTTCAGGTGAGTATTTCCTCAATGGCAAGAATGTAAGTGAAATGGATGACGATGAACTTGCAGAGATCAGGAATAAGGAAATTGGCTTTGTGTTTCAGACCTTCAATCTGCTTCCGAGAAGTAATGCCCTTCACAATGTTGAACTTCCATTGGTTTACAGGGGGATGTCAAGGTCTGACAGACTTGAGAGAGCTGAGCAGGCTTTGGTTGATGTTGGCTTGCAGGACAGGATGAAGCATAAGCCGAATGAACTTTCCGGCGGACAAAGGCAGAGAGTTGCTATAGCAAGAGCATTGGTAAATGATCCTTCTATAATACTTGCTGATGAACCGACAGGTAATTTGGATTCTAAGACGGGACAAGAGATAATGGAACTGCTGGAGACTCTTAACATGCAGGGAAACACAATCATCATAGTTACACATGAAGAAGAAATAGCACAGCATGCCAGAAGAATCGTAAAGATTAGAGACGGTGACATTGAAAAAGATTACCTCAGTAATAGAGGAAAAGAACTCGAAAAGGTATAGAGGAAAACAATTTGAATTTTTGGATAGAGATCAAAGAGAGTCTGATTATCGCTTATAAAGCGATCACAGCAAACAAGATGAGATCGTTCCTTGCTACTCTCGGTATTGTCATTGGCGTAACATCAGTTACTCTTATGCAGACTGCAATTGAAGGAATAAACCGTGCATTTGAGAAGAGCATCTCGGCTGTTGGTGCAGATGTTCTGTACGTTCAGAAATTTGAATGGTTTGGAAAAGAAGATTTCGAATTTTACAGGAACAGGAAAGACATAACTTTGACACAGTATGAGTATCTCAAAGATAATACGCAGACAGCAACTGTGATGTGTCCATCAGTCGGAACTTCCAAGACTCTTAAATACAGAGACCTGGTGCTTGAAAATGTATTTGTAGTCGGAACCACAGATGAGTATCAGGAGACTTTCGGAGCAAACATGGAAGATGGAAGATTCTTTACAAGGAGTGAATCAGACGGAGCCTATCCGGTTTGCGTGATTGGTACGGATATAAGAAATGCATTTTTTGACAATGTTGATCCCATTGGAAAATCCATCAAGATAGGTTCATATTCATTCAGAGTAATAGGTGTTGTTGAGAAACAGGGGAGTCTTCTTGGCTTATTCAGTTTGGATAACAGAGTATTGGTGCCGATAGAAAGATTTTATAATCTTTTCGGAGGAAAGAGAAGCCTGTCTATTAATATCAAAGCTGCAGATATTAATAATATGGAGGAAACGAAGGAAGAGGTCAGGTCAATTATGAGAAAGGCGCGAAAAGTTGACTACGGCGAGCGCGATGACTTCGGACTCAATCAGCAGGAAGCGTTCAAGACAACCTATGAAAGTTTAACTTCATTGATAAAGATCATTGGAACCCTAATTACATCACTTTCACTCATTGTCGGTTCAGTCGGAATAGCAAACATTATGTTTGTATCAGTGAAAGAGCGTACCAAAGAAATAGGGATCAGAAAAGCGATTGGGGCAAAGAGATCCACTATACTATATCAGTTTTTAATCGAATCAATTGCTATATGCCTTCTCGGAGGGGTGATCGGGATCATGATCGCATTTCCGATTAGTTTGATAATTGATGCTTATGCATTGCCGACAGCAATGCCGCTGTGGGTAATAGTGCTTGGCATTTTTGTATCGCTTCTGTTTGGAGTGCTTGCAGGCTTTTTCCCGGCCTACAGTGCATCGAAAATGGATCCGGTTGAATCATTAAGATATGAATGATGCCAATTACTGAACTACTTTCAATAGCACTCAATACTCTTAGGGCCAACAAGCTCAGGGCTACACTTACGCTGTCGGGAATTGTAATAGGAGTATTCTCAATCATTGCAATAATGACGCTTCTGAACGCGTTGCAGGCGGGGATTGAAGGAGGATTGAGCGAGCTTGGAAGCAATACATTTCAGGTTCAAAAATTTCCTGCAATCAATGTCGGCGGTCCGGGTTCGCGAAGCAAGTACAGAAACAGGCAGGACATAACGTATGAGCAGGGCCTGCGATTAATGGAAAAGGCAACAGTTTATAAGAATATATCTCTTGAAGACTATGTCTATCAAAAGACATTCAAGAACAATCAGTTCACTACAAATCCAAATAACTCCGTAGGCGGAGTTGTTCCGGAGTATCTTGAGTGCAACAACAGAGTTGTTCAGTTTGGGAGATTTATTACCAATGCAGACATAAACAGCAACAGCAAAGTTGCTGTAATTGGGATGGATGTTGTTGATAAACTATTTCCAAGCATCAATCCGATTGGGCAGGATATTATCATCGACAACAATTCGTTTAAAGTCATCGGAGTATTTGAGAAAAAGGGTGAAGGATTCGGACAAAGCAACGATAATTTTGCATTGCTTCCAATAACAACGATGCAACAGATTTACGGCAGAAATAACAGGTCAATGAACATTGCGATACAGGCACCAAGCAAGGAAACTTTCAATGAGTCGGTTGAGAATATTGTCAGCGTGTTAAGATCAATAAGGAAAGACAAGCCGGGAGAACCGGACAGTTTTGAGATTTTCTCAAATGATTCACTGATCGGTCAGGTCAACAGTTTTACAAAGTACTTCAAGTACGGCGCAGGCTTTATTTCTTTCATTGCAATGCTTGCCGCCGGAATCGGCATCATGAATATTATGCTTGTATCAGTAACTGAACGAACAAAGGAAATCGGTATCCGCAAAGCTATCGGCGCAAAGAAGGGAAACATCCTTACTCAATTTCTGATTGAAGCAATAATTCTTTGTCAGCTTGGCGGTATAATAGGCATTGTTCTCGGAGTTGCTACGGGAAATCTTCTAAGTCTTTATCTCAACAGTCCTGTTGTTATTCCTTATGATTGGGTAATAATTGGGCTTGTTGTATGCTCCGTTGTTGGAATCGTATTCGGTGTGTATCCTGCATACAAAGCTGCCAAGCTTGATCCAATAGAGGCTCTGCGCTATGAATAGTATTTCATTCCGGATTCCAGTACCTGATCTGCAAAATCCTTAAGCACAGGTATCCTGATTCTTTGTGAAACCAATGACAAATTGTTGAGTGCTTTTGGGATTTTCCTGAGAGTATCATCCTTTTGTTTTTTGTGATGAACATATGAATAACTTCCAAGTACCTGAATAAGTCTCAGGAGAACAAATTCGCCAAAGTCTTCCATAAATTCATCTTCTGCTATTCCTGTCTGAAAGGTATAGGCATCACAGTAAACCTTCGCAAGAACAGCCCTTTGCTTTTCATCCAGATTGATGCTTCCTGAATAAAGAAATGAAGCAAGGTCATATTGTGATGCACCCTTCATTCCTGATTGAAAATCTATGTAATATAATTCATCATTTATCACCATAATATTTCTTGGCTGAAAGTCCCTGTACATAAAGTAACCTCTGTTGTTTCTGGCGGCAATTTCAGACAGAACGTCTATAACTGTCATCATTGTCTGATCACTTATTCCTGATTCACTTATTTTGGGCAGAAAGTATTTATGGAATTTTTCAATATCATTTGAAATTACGCTCCTGTCGAAAGCAATGGAAGGGAAGCACTTGCCGAAGTCTATAGCGGTCTTGCCTGTGGTCTGAAACATAATAAGATCATTGAGTGCAGTTGTATGAAACTCATCCAGAGATTTTGTATCCAAAATCCAGGTGATCTTGAATAGTGTATCATCACCAAGGTCTTCCACAAGATATGAAGTAGAATCATCAGACACAGCAATTATTCCGGGAACAGCCAGTCCTGCGTTATGAAATGATTCCGAAAAGCTTATGTACGCAATATTTTCTTCAACTTGATCATTGTGAACAGCAATATAGGAAACATTGTCAAGCGCAAGCCTGTAGATCTTTCTTTCAGAAGAATCTGCTTTAAGTGAAACAATAGTTGAAAAGTCTTCACCTGTTGCTTTCCTGAATAAATGGCGGAAGCTGTTGAGTAATATTTCTCTGGAATAGGACAATTCTATTTTTGCAGCAGGTTTGTCAGAGCCGTGTGGATATCAGGATATTCAAACACAAATCCTTCATTCACTGCTTTTTCAGGAATAGCTCTTTGTCCGGTAAGAAGGCTTTCAGCAAATTCACCAAGTGCAAGCCTCAGTGCAAAGGCCGGAGCAGGAAGAATAAGTTTTCGATGCAGGATCTTTGCGGCTTCTATGATCAGATCTTTGTTCCTTTTCGGGTCGGGCGCTGTGGCGTTCACTGGTCCATGAAGTGATTCATTCTCAATGGCAAAATCATAAAGATTAATCAGGTCATGGATATGAATCCATGAAAGCCATTGCATTCCGCTGCCCTGATATGAGCCGAAAAAGAATTTGAATGGGGTCAGCAGTTTCGGAAGAGCTCCGTTTGATTTGTCAAAGACGATGCCTGTTCTTACAGTAATAACTCTCGTTCCGGAATCCTTCGCATACATTGCTTCACGTTCCCAATCCTTGCAGACATGGGCAAGGAAGTCGTTGCCTGCTGTAGAATCTTCATTCAGGATCTCATCACCCTTGTCACCGTAGTATCCTACTCCTGATGCACTTATCAGGCATGCAGGTGGAGTACTGCTGTGTTTAATGGCATGAACCAACCGTCTTGTAAGATTGATACGACTGTTGTAGATCTCTTCTTTGTATTCATTAGTCCACCTCTTCTCGCCAACATTTGCACCGGCCAGATTTATAACGACATCAACATCAGAAAGCAACTTTGACAGCAAGTCAGGGGATTCGTAATTGTCATAATTAAATGCTTCAAGCGCATAATGCTTTTCAAACATGCTTCTTGCCGCCTTTGCATTTCCGGTTAAGATCTTGACATAGGCGCCTTCATTACAGAGTTTGCGGGTGAGCGGCTTCCCGATCATACCAGTAGCTCCCGTAATAAGAATCCTTTTCCTCATGGATTGAGTTTAACTTTCGCGTACTTGATTGAATGGTGCAATATAAATATTACGAAATGATTTATGAATACAATCATTAGAGCTCTTTATCACTATGAACCCACATCTGTCCAAAACGTTTTACTTGGAAAACAGTTTGCTCGAACCATTTACATAGAATAAAATCATTTCCGCTTTCTTTTGAACCCCCGATAGAATCATTCGGGGGCAGGCTAAGAAAGCTTGGCAAAGAAACCCTTCGGCAGGCTCAGGGCAGCGAGTCGCCCGCCCGCCTGCGTAAAGTGTTGTATTTCAGTATTCTTCGGGCAGG
>CALEVL010000131.1 GCA_937924675.1 uncultured Ignavibacteria bacterium
GAAGTAGTATGTAATACATTAACGGAACCGCATACCAATCCATCTTCAGGCGACATAAAATCTATATCACGAATAAATCCGGTTTCCGGAATGATAGGTCGCAACCAATTCAAGCCGCCATTTGTAGTTTTCATGAAAGGGCTGAAATTGCTTCCAAATGCTCCATCTCCTGCAACATAACCGGTCAGTTCATCTACAAATGAAATCGAGCTAAGTGCTTCTGAGAGTACATACGGATGCCATATTTCAAACCAACTCAAACCAGCGTTGGTTGATCTAAGTAATACTCCTCCCCAGCTCGTTATAAATCCGGTTGTTGAATTTAAAAACTCTACACATGTCAGATCAAAACCATTTGCAATTGCCGTGACCCTCGTCCAGTTATGTCCTCCGTTTGTTGTTCTTAAGACTGTCCTGTCCTTTCCACAAGCAATTATGAGATTTGAATCTAACATCCAGATTGAAAATAGTGACATATCCGAATTTGTATTCAGAACTTCCCAATTCAATCCTCCGTTTGTTGTTTTGACAACTTTACCCTGTCTTCCGGAACAAACTCCTGTATTTGGATTTATGAAATGCACAGATAACAGACCTGTGGAAATGCCTGAATGTTGTGTACTCCATCCGCCCTGTGAGAATCCGGTACAAGGAAGAAGAAGTACGATAGTCAGTTGCAGCAATATAAAATTCTTCATTTTATTAATACCATCCTTCCGAGTTTTGTAAAACTGCCGAAATTTAGTTTGTAGAAATAAACACCAGTAGGAAGATTTGAGCCGTCAAACTCAATACTATTCCTGCCGCCATCAAAGAGGCTCTTCGGATAGTGTTTAACTTCTTTCCCAAGAATGTCGTATATCTCAATTTCAATTGAACTCCGTTCGGGAATTGTGAAAGTTATTGTTGTTTTTGGATTAAAAGGATTCGGATAATTCCCAATTAAAGTGAAGTTGTCTTCAACTTCGTCCTTCGAGACAATAAGAGGGTTATCTCCCTGACCCGACTGGTTTCCGCTCTCCAACAATCCTAATGAAGTCATCAATACATCACCTTCTGCTGTAATCGCTACACCGCAATTGTCATCGAAAAAACCTATGTCAATCACATCAAGGGAAGTCTGCGCAGGTTGCTTCTCCCAACTGACTCCGTTATCACTGCTGAAGAAAATAGAACCTTTTGATCCTCCCGCATACAGCTTATTCCATTCCCCGGAAAAAATGCTGTTCAACTTACTTTCTGTTTGAATGGATATGTTTTGCCATGTAAATCCTCCGTCTGAAGTGCGGACTGTCTTGCCTCGATCTCCAACTGCATATATGATATCTTCATTCCTGATAATCACATCATTTATTGTTCCGGCATTTACATAGCAAACGTTTGTCCAATTACTTCCTCCGTTAGTTGTTTTTGCCATTAATCCGTTCTTGTCAAGAAGAACTCCTCTGATATCATCTACAAAATGAATTCCCTTTATCTCTGTTGAAGATGGTGTAACCGAAACAGAAAATGTTCTGAAAAGATCTTTCGATTTTATGATTCTCCCATTTGAACAGCTTAAAACCGCCGTGCTGTCGGATAAGAACACAATGGATCTGAGATCAAGAGAAGGAAATTCAATTCTTCTCCAATCTTCTCCAT
>CALEVL010000132.1 GCA_937924675.1 uncultured Ignavibacteria bacterium
CTCTGTGAAACTCTGTGTAATTATAGTTAATCAATGAAAACAAGAAACTGAATTGTAATTCTTTGCCATTGTGAGTAAGTTTCCCAAAATTTCTAAAGACATTTATGAGCGACAAAAGTCATCTTACGAAGACTTATAACAATATCTTAGTTTCCGAAATCGAAAACAAAGGAGCGCTGAAGACCGGGTTGATTCAACTTAACCGCCCTGATGTGCTGAATGCACTTAATATTGACCTGATGAAAGAAGTTGTTGAAGCGCTTGAGTTATTTGATGCTGACTCTGAAATCGGATGTATGGTCCTTACCGGAAACAAGAAAGCATTTGCCGCAGGTGCTGACATAAAAGAAATGGCGGAAGCCGGTGCAATTGAAATGCTTCTCAGAGATCAGTTTGCAAGATGGGACAGAATCAGAAAAATAAAGAAACCGGTTATAGCAGCAGTGAGCGGATTTGCGCTCGGCGGAGGATGTGAGCTTGCAATGTCTTGCGATATGATCGTTGCATCAGAAAGCGCTAAATTCGGACAGCCCGAAATTAATCTCGGTGTTATTCCGGGTGCAGGCGGCACTCAACGACTCACCAAAGCCATCGGCAAAGCACGTGCTATGGAGATGATCCTGACCGGAAAAATGTTTGGTGCATTTGAAATGTTTGAAGCAGGGCTTGTAACAAAAGTAGTAGATACAGAAGTCTATCTCGATGAGGCACTCGAACTTTCCCGGGAAATTTGCACTAAACCGACAGTTGCCATACAACTCGCCAAAGAAAGCGTTCTCAAATCATTTGATCTGACTATAGAGTCGGGCCTTGAACATGAAAGAAAAAATTTCTACCTCCTGTTTGCAACTGAAGATAAATCAGAAGGAATGAAAGCTTTTGTGGAAAAACGTAAGGCCGAATGGAAGGGAAAATGATATTGTCCCTAAAAGTCTTGTATAAAAATCCCAACTCAAAAAGAAAATTGAAAGGTGGCATAGGAATTTGACCCGCTATTTAAGTCTGTTGTTTGCTCTTGTCTTTTTTCTGAGTGTGAATAATTCTTTTTCACAGAACGGAAACAACAAGCATGACGGTCTGAATGCAGAACAGATCATAGAAATGTATAAGCCGGCATTGATCTCAATATGGATGCGTGATCAGGGTTATTACAGCTATGAAACGAATAACTACAAAGATACTACAATATTGAACGGGAGCGGATTCATTGTTTCACCGGATGGTCTTATCTGCACAAATTATCATGTTGTTGAACAAATCGACAGCTTGATTGTAAAGACAAGCGACGGTGAATTTCATTCCGCCGAACTTCTTCTTGCAGATGAGGGAAATGATTTTGCAATAATAAGAATACCTGCTCAAGAAGGAAAACAATACAGCGCTGTCACACTTGGAAACTCTGATGAGCTCAAAGCAGGACAGGAAGTATATGCAATCGGAAGTCCACTTGGATTTGAGTACACAATTTCTTCCGGAATCGTAGCCGCACTCAGAGAGAATGAAAAGGTCAGCTTTGCGGATCCTGTTACCTATCTGACGGAAGAAAAGGTATTCAAGAATGTAATTCAGGTCACAGCCGCAATATCTCCGGGCAATAGCGGCGGAGCATTGTTCAACAAGAAGGGCGAAGTAATTGGAATTACAACTTATACTTATTCCGGATATGGTAATCTCAACTTTGCAGTTGCAATAAATCCTTATAAAGAAATTATCAATACTGTTCGGATTGCTGACCCTGCTTCTGATGAGATGCTTCTTGCCCGTAAAGAAGAGAGTATTTTCAATTCAACCTATAAGATCGCTTCGAGTCTGAATTCACAACTTGTCTATGACTGGTATTATTCAAGATACAAAGATACAATGACTGTAGTTGATACATTTATTGTAAGGCAGGACTCGATAAACAGAATAAGATTTGACAAGTCAGAGAAAGCATATCTCAAGTGCATTGAAATGAAACCGGATTCATTCAGCATATATAAAGAACTTCTTGAGCTTTATGTATTCACTGATAATTTCTCAAGAGCAGAAGATCTGTACAAGGGAATTGCTTCAAAATTTGATTCGGACAGTTTACTGAACATGCTTTCGTCCAGTCTTGCATCTGCATATACAACTTCTAAAGACTACAATAAGGCGATACTTTTTTATCGGAAGATGCTTGAGGAAGATCCTTCTCTGAGTTTCATTCAGTATCAGATCGCAAATACGTATCATCTGATGAATGATAAGAAGAAGGCGGTTGAAGAATACAGGAAACTTCTTGTAAGAAATCCGGATTATGTAGATGCTTACATTCAGCTGGGAAAGATCTATTACGAAGATTACAAAAACCTTGAGAAGGCTTCTCAATATCTTGACAAAGCATATTCATACACTCTCAACGGAGAATCATACGCTCCTGAAAATTCTCTTGTTCATTACTATCGCGGGATGATTGCCGCTATGGAAGGCAGAAAGTTTGAAGCTATTCTTTCCTATCTTGAGCTTAAGAACACCTATGATTATTCAATTGATGCAACAAAGAGAAGACAGACTCTATACGAAGAAATAAGAAAGTTTGACGATTGAAAACAAAACATTTCTAACTCAGAATTACTGATACATGATAAAAACATTTGATGTAGTTATAGTTGGCGCAGGCGGAGCCGGTTTAAGAGCCGCCGTTGAAATTCCAAAAGAGTATTCATGCGCCGTGATTTCAAAAGTATTTCCTCCGCGTTCACATACGGGCACTGCTCAAGGAGGGGTTTGCGCGGCACTTGGAAATATGGAAGAGGATTCATGGGAGAATCATGCTTTCGATACCGTTAAGGGAAGCGATTACCTTGGCGATCAGGATTCAATCGACGTGATGTGTCAGGATGCAATCAGGGCTATCATCGAACTCGAACACATGGGAATGCCTTTCTCAAGAAATGAAAAGGGACAGATAGCTCAGAGAAAGTTCGGCGGTCATACTAAGCCGGCGGACAAGAATGATCCTTATACCAAACGGGTTCCTGTCATGCGTTCATGCTACTCGGCTGACAGGACAGGGCATGTCATGCTTCAGACACTTTTCGAAAATTCCATAAAGAATCAGGTTACATTCTTCTCTGAATATTTTGCAACTGACCTTATAGTTGAAGATGGAGTATGCAAAGGTGTTGTTGCGATGGACATTGCGACAAGCGAGATCACAGTATTTCAGGCGAAGGCAGTTCTCTTTGCAACAGGCGGATACGGAAGAGTGTTCAGGATCACATCCAATGCGCATGCAGGCACAGGCGACGGAATGGCACTGGTTTACAGAGCAGGACTTCCTCTTGAGGATATGGAGTTCTTTCAGTTTCATCCGACCGGACTCTGGAAACTCGGCATCCTTGTAAGCGAAGCCGCAAGAGGCGAAGGCGGGATTCTGAAGAATAAGGACGGCGAGAGATTTATGGAACGTTATGCGCCTACCGTGAAAGACCTCGCTCCGAGAGATATGGTCTCACGTGCGATCATCACGGAAATCCGTGAAGGCAGAGGAGTCAAAGGAAGCGACGGAACAGATTATGTTTATCTTGACTTGACGCATTTGGGTAAAGAAGTCATAGATGAAAAGCTTCCGGAGATCACCGGTTTTGCAAGAACTTACCTTGGTGTTGAACCGACAACTGATCCTATCCCTATCCAGCCGACTGCGCATTATGCTATGGGAGGTATTCCGACAAATGTAGATTGCGAAGTGCTGAAGAATGAGAAAGGTGATATCGTGAAAGGACTTTACGCTGCCGGAGAATGTGCATGCGTTTCAGTTCACGGCGGAAATCGCCTCGGCACAAACTCACTGCTCGACCTGGTCGTTTTTGGAAGAAGAGGCGGAAAGGCGATCGCGGATTTTCTTAAAGATGCAAAATTCCATGAGATAAGCGAATCTGCAGCAGATCGAACCCGCAATGTCATTGAATCAATTATGGAGAACAAGGGCACGGAGAAAATTTCAAATCTCCGCACCGAACTTCAGAATAACATGATGGAACTTTGCGGCATATTCAGAAATGAACAGGACTTAAGAAGAATGATAGAGATCCTTAGAGATCTCAGAGAAAGAGCAAAAAATGTTTTCCTTCAAGACAAGGGCCGGGTATTCAACACAGAACTTATCGGAGCACTTGAACTGCATAACTTGCTGGACACTGCCGAAGCAACCGTATTCAGTGCCTATGCAAGACAGGAGAGTCGCGGCGCACATACACGAGAAGATTTCACATCAAGAAATGATGCGGAATGGATGAAGCATTCATTTGCATTTATGAAAGACGGCGGAGTTCCCGAGCTTAAATATAAGCCTGTAACGATAACAAGATATCAACCGATGGAAAGAAAATATTAATCAGCTCATATCATTTGAAGAATCGTAACATGAAATTTGCGACAGCTCTGTTAATGCTTTTGGCAATTACTTTCAGCCGGGATTCATTTGCTCAGTATGATCAACCTGTGAGCGTGATTATAGACGGTTACACTTTTTCACAATCGTTTGACACATCAAACTATACTACGCAACTGATGATCATTTCTGGCGGGAATGTAATTGATACAAGAACTTATGAAGGAAGGCTTGGCAGGATAGAGGGGTTTGATCTTGATAACGATGGCAAAACGGAAGTGCTTGCAGAATATTACAGCGGCGGTGCTCATTGCTGTACAACGCTTGAAGCATACCGACTTTCCGGGGACAAGCTCGTTTATCTGGATTCAATTTTCTGGAGGAACGGCGGATATGTAGTGAAGGATCTCAACAACGATGGCAAGTATGAGATTGAAGGAGATGATGATATGTTTGCTTATGCATTCACATCTTTTGCCGGCAACAGAACATTTCTGAAGATCTATGAATTCACCGGAGATAAATTTGTTGATGCAACTTCCGGGTTCAGGCCATTGGTGATGGATAAGATCAGAATGCTAGAGAAAGATCTTACCGAGACCAATGCCAACGGAATTGATTGTGGCGGTGATGCTTTCAGCACAAGTGCGGGAGAAGTGAAGACAATACTTGCGGCAATTCTCGGAAGCTACCATTCCATCGGCAATACATCGGTGGGATATGAGCTAATAGACAAGACATACAACTGCGCAGATAAGTCGCAGTTCATCGAAACTTTAAAGAATGAATTTAAACTGAAATAAGAATATACAATGGATGTCCAACTAAAGATCCTGAGATACAATCCCGAAAAAGATACTGAACCATACTTTCAGGATTTCACCGTAAAAGGAGTCAGCAATGATTGGAGACTGCTTGATGTACTTCAGGAAATCAAATGGCAGCAAGACGGAACGCTGACCTTCCGTTACTCTTGCGCTCATGGTATCTGCGGAAGCGACGGCATGAAAGTAAATGGTAAGAACCGCCTTGCTTGTTCACTCTTGCTGAAAGACATCAATACCAAGAAAACAATAGTTGTGGAGCCGCTGCCGTCACTCCCTATCATCAAAGACCTTGTGGTGGACATGACAAGTTTCTTCAGTAAGTATGAAGTTGTAAAACCTTATCTGATAAACGCCACTCCCCCGCCGCAGAATGGCGAGAGATTGCAATCGAATGAAGACGCGGAGAAGCTGTTTGAATCCGCCAAGTGCATTCTTTGTGCTTGCTGTACAACGAGTTGTCCGTCAACATGGACAAACGAGAACTATCTCGGTCCCGCCGCAATGCTTAAGGCATACAGATTTGTTTATGACACTAGAGATGATGCTGCTAATGAACGGCTCGATATACTTGACACACCCGACGGCATCTGGAGATGTCATACTATTTTCAATTGCATAGAGGCCTGTCCGAAGGAGATCAATCTTACATGGCACTTCTCACAACTTAAAAAGAGGATCTCGTCGAGAGAGATGTAGAGAGTTGTGAATTGTGAGTTGAGAGTTGAGAATTTCGGCGAAGTATTCTTTGGAAAATGTGATTGCCTTTGAAGTCTTACTTTGAAGAATGCTGCCTGCGGGTAATTTGTCCGTTTCGATTGTCTAGAGAAATTGGAGACACACCCCATTTGATCAGCAAATCAATGTCGTAATTACTTATCAGCAGTTAGCAAAATCAGTTCTTCCACTCCTTGTAAATAACATTGTTTAAACTACATGCATAGGAAAGCAATCAACAATAACGTACCTGACAATCAGACCCTATTTTTTTATTCGGACTATTTGCGTAATCTAACTCAATTGGTTCCGTTGTTGTTTTTTGTTGTCATGATCTTAGTAGTTATTTTCAATCGCCCGATTGGTGACTACGGAGTGGAAACCGATTTCTATTCTGCTTATGTTGACCAGGCCAAAGAGCTTCTGAACGGCAACTTGATAGTTGATGATTACCGTGGACCTTTCTACCAAATTGTACTAGCACTTTTTGGAATTCTGTTTAATCATGATTTCTTTTTAGCAGGAAAAATTCTAAATGTTACTTGCGCAGGAATTGCACTGGTATTCATTTTCAAGTTGGTCGAAAGGATCTCAAACTCAGAGATTGCAATGTTTGCAGGTCTGTTTGTGGCAGTTAATCTGAACTTCATACGCTATTCTTACATGCCCGGAACTGACATGTTGTTCATGATGCTTTACATTTCTGCTTTGTACTTCATACTGAAATCCTCCCACGGAACAAGCAAGGACTTAGTTCTTGCCGGAGTTTTCACTTCACTGGCTTATCTTACCAGATATACAGGAATTTCTCTGATACTGTTTGCTTTGATATTTTTTGTGTTTCAATTCATAATAGGAAAGAAGAATGACAAGTTAAATCTATCCGGTAAGAAGCTTCTTATGTTTTTGCTTCCGATGTTTGTCTTATTGGGGAGTTGGTCTGTATATTCACATTTGCAAACAGGGCAATTCTTCCATAACAAGAATTACCTTAACACTGCTATGACAATTCATAAGCCTGATGAAATATCAAAGGATGAGTGGACACTCAAGTATCAGAATGAATTCGGCTCAATGTATGAAGTTGTTACAAAGGACTTAAGTAAATTTCTTGAAAGAGTATTTGTAGAAAACCTCCCGGGTTATTTTTACAAGGATCTTACCCGATTGTTTCCCCGCATTATAGGGCTCTTAGCGGGATTGGGTTTGTTGCTGTTCTTAGGTTCGTTGCTTAGGAAGAATGAGCTGGAGAGAGGATACTTACTTGCAAGCTTCTTGTTCTATTGTCAGCTCTTGCTGATTTTTTACTCTGAAAGATTCTCACTGCCTTTGGTACCCTTCTATTCTTTTATGATAGTGAGTTTATTTTCGTATCAAATATTTCAATCAATGAATATTGGAAATAAGAGGATCCGTATATTTGGAATTGTTCTTGCAAGCCTTTTGATTTACAATTTTGTGTCATCATATTCGATAATCAAAAATGAAATCAATGAAGGTCCTGTCGAAATTCTTCAAATCCGGAAAGATATAGAGCAGAAGTATAATGTCCAACTTCAGGGCAAGTCAGTTATGGCAAGGAAACCGCACATCGCTTATTACTTGAATATGGATTATCAAGTAACACCTTACGTCGAAAGTTATCAGGAATTACTGAAAGTTTTGAAAGACTCGAAAGTCAATTATTATTTCGTAAATGAAAAAGAAATCGAAAGTTTTGAAAACGAAGACATAAAGAATCTACTATTGCATACCCCCCACACACAAGGACTTGAAGTCGTAAGCTTTACGGATAATCCCAAAGCATATCTTTATAAGGTTAAATAGAATTAACCTTAAGGAATAGACCTCACACTCTGAGCAGAGGTTCATCTTTTCCTTTGTGAACTATCTTTGAGCAAAATGCAAGCGTTTGGCAGATAAAAAACAACAGTGCTGAGAAATTTTCGCCCCACGCGGGGGAGAATTTAACCTAATCCCATTAGATGGAAACCTGTCAACAATCTCTTTTAACAGACGATCTAATATACATCAAAATTCAATTTCGGGGGTGGGGTCCTCGTCAGAACTGAGCCTTGGTAATTAATGGAGTCAAATACAGTCCACTCACCGGCCATGTTGAAATTTACGGTTCCTTTATATGTACCATCATCAAGAAATTCAGGATTGACATTATTGCTTGAGCCATGCCCCATAGATTCCATCCATGGTCTTATGAACATCTTTGCAGAATCCAATTCCTTATATGACTGCAGGTCAATAGTCTCGTGAAGCATTATGCTAATATCATTTAAACCGACTCTTGGTGACAAAGGAGAAATTAAAGTCACCACATAGGTTCTTTGAGTATTCACATTATCCCATACAAGAATCTGACTCGAACTGTTTAATGAAATCTGAAATATGGATGAATCAATGAACAAATCATTGTTAAATTTATAATCAGCTGCCCAAAATGCTGTTTCATCATACATAATGAAGACCGCATATCCTTTGAACAACTTCTCTGTATTATCATAATAAAAATTCTCTTTCACCGGAACAGAATGACTTGGTCCTCCAATGCCGTGATACATTGTCGGCTTGTAATTCACAAAACCGTTTGTCTTTTCTATCCCTTCTTGAAACACCTTGAACCCAATATCATTGTAGCCATAGATAAGGTTACTGCCGGAACTACTCCAAACTTCAATTTTTTTGCCGGAGGATTCAGCAGTAAGAATTTTTTTATACTTATCTGCGGTATTACCGTTTGAATTGACCGGTGAATCATTGCCGCAACCGGTAAGAAAAACAACTGTCAGAAGAATTGTTGCTGTGAGCGCTCTCATAATAAGGAGTATGTAGAATTGAGTTTAAATTAGATTATCATGCTATTGGATTCAATATAAAAAGTTTCACGGCTGACAAATCGC
>CALEVL010000133.1 GCA_937924675.1 uncultured Ignavibacteria bacterium
GGCAAGGACGGGCCCGCCTGCGTAAAGTGTTGAAGTTCAGAATTCTTCGGGCAGGCTGACGCCAAAGCTCACAATTTTTTGACGGCAATTAGGATGAGGCCTGTCCGCCGTCATTCGCTTCAAGTGAGTAGTAATTCGACAGGCGGGCGGGTTGTTCCTGCGACATTCTATAAAACATTTATTTTTGAACTTCATTCACCACAATTTTAAATTTAAAGAAACGTTTTGGACAGATGTGAAATGTTATATGTATCCCCGTAAATTTCAAAATTGTAAATTACCTAAACAAAAACCTTAAAGGAGATCAATATGAAATTCGAGTTCAGTCCGCACCTTGCATTCCAGGTAAAGAATTATGAACAGGCCGTTAAGTTTTACAAAGATGTTCTCGGTATGGAGGAAGTAAGCACATCTGAATCAGAGACTCATCTAAAATGCGGGCCAATAAATTTTTATGTGGAAAATTCTGACCGCGGATTCACATTCTTTGAATTCAAAGTAGAAAGTGTTGCCAAAGCAGAGGAACTGCTTGTAAGCAACGGCTGTAGAGTGACTCACACCTATAATGAAAAGAGCAAGATGTTTGCCGATCCTTTTGGAATGAGATTTCACGTCTGGGAAGACTGAGTGTTTCCCCGCATTAGCTGCCTGATGGAAACAAGATGTGACAGCAATGCCAGCGGTACAAGATAGCCGGGCAACCAGACAAACGGAAAATAAAGCACACCGGTATTGGGCATGTCAAAAGCAAACTTCTGAAATACTGTCGGCGCAGAAAGCACGGCGTTTGCAACTATGTTTATGAGCAACAAGAGGCAAATCACATTCCAAAGGAGCAATGATCTCCTTCCTATCGACTTCCTGTTGAAAAAAAGATAACCAATTACAGGTGCAGAAAATCCGGCAAGTATATCAAAATTCCTTCCTTCAAATGTCATAAGCACGGGTATAAATGAAGCGAGATGCAGCCAGTATAATACAAGCTCAACAGGAAGCCGGAATGCCTGAAGATAAGTGAGATGTTTCAGATCAAATGTATCAATGAGTCTTCTTCCCTTGCCGGTTGCAAACATCACAATGACAGTTACCAAAGGCGGCATTACAAGCATGGCAAACCTCGGTGGCATGCCTTTCTCATACAGGTAGAATCCGGAAATTGAAATTGCAGATTGGAGCAGAAGCCATATCAAAGTAACAATGAGAATCATTTTGTTCCTCAGGGTTGCAAGATAGAACATATACAACGCAAAGACTATAGTCAGGGAGAAAACTCCCGTTACATAAAACGGAATTGTATCAATGATCATTTATGATATCAAAATGATAAATACAAACTCAGCCCAAATGACATATCCGAAATATCGGATTCTTCTGATTCTGTCATAAATGTATGCCGGAACTTTATGTATGGATTAGTGCCGACATTGTCCGAGAATGCAATCAGCATACTGAAAGACAGTTGAGGAAAGTATCCCTCCTTTTTGAAGTCAGTAAAGTAACCTCCGCCGAGAGTCAGAAAAAATGCTGCGAAATCTCCTGCTTCAAGAACAATGTCATAATTGTATGAAAATCTTAAATGATTTACTCTTGTATCCCGGAATATCAGCGAATACTCTGAAGCGATTCTTCCGTAAGGGTAAAAACTGTACGATACTTCCTTTGTAATACCCACATAGAAATTTTTTCCTTCAATCATCAGGATCGGATTCAGCGGAAATAAGGCAAGTGCAACTTCTGCAAATGACTCAGAAGCCGGAGTGGATGATCTTTCTTTGGGATTCATGGTAAGCGGCGGAATTGTCTGAGCAGTTGAAATCTCTGAAAGCATGAAAGACAGGATATATATCGCAAGAATTTTTCTTGTCATTATTGATCTTATTTATAGGTTATTTGGTTCCAAGCTTTTTCCGTTCTGAAAGGCGGATCAGACCGCATCATTCAAACATACTCACTGTAAACTTCGAGGACCTTTTTGTAATCATTGATTGCCTCATCCTTGTCTTCTTCATTTCGTGCATTTGAAATTGTAAAATCAATAGAACGCAGTTTTCCTGCACATTCGGTTGCCTTGGAAAGTTTTTCAGAGATCGTCAATTGCTTCTGAAGTCCTGTAAAGATTGTGGCCGTTGCTGTGAAGACTGCAACTATCCCGCATGTCCATTTCCATGCAGGAGGACCCTGTCCCGCAAGAGGTCCCATCAATGCAGTTGAGCCGGCAAGCAATGTTGCAAGCACGCTTGTAATCAGACTGATAATTATGAATGCAGAATTTGTCTTCCGCAATTTTGCAACACTTGTTTCCGCTTTCTGCAGACTCTTCCTGATTTCTTCTGTCATTTGTTCTTCCTCCTGTAAACTTTAGCGATGAAAGAAGAGAGCTTCTCACCGCTTCAGTATTTAAAAAATGGGTTACTGCAAAAATAGTGATTGCAATTATTTCTCGTTCGGAAAATTTTTTTGCCGTTTGGAATGACATTGGTATCGGATTCTATAATCTTGTCAATCCTTCGTGCTTCTGATTATCGTTGGAGTTTATGTGTTTGGACAAATTTTGGTTTGGATTCGTGTATTCGTGACAAAGAAGCTGTTAGCCACGAATGCACGAATGTTCAAATGGCTCATAACTTGATTGTCACTATCTCATAAGCATTCGTCGCTTCATTGCTGTAACTCTGCCGTTCTCAATCAATGAGTTGAAAGACATTTTGTTGCTGAGAAAAGACAGTAAAGCAGAATCCAAACCCCGAAGGGGTGAAATGATTATAGAATCATGGTCGAGATCTGTCTAACCCCGAAGGGGTGACATTGTATAATGCAAAAGATAATATTTCTCATACGGGGTAATGATGTTGCTTGTATCCGGTGCTATGATCTTGTCAGCCCGCTTGATGCAAAGACCGTTTTAAGCATTGCCTCTAATGATATCAAGACTCAAACTATCAATTAATTCTGTTGCACATTGAATCCCGTTTTCTTTTGCCATTAAACTACCAATTTCATGTGCCTTATCACTCTTGGCAAAATCACCTAATATGTATTTTATCTGTTTCGCAATTTTCTGTGGAGTTACAGAATGTCTGTTTAAGACTTGACCTCCTATACCCAGTTTCTTTAGTTGATGCCCCCATAAAAACTGATCTTGAATATGTGCAATTATTATGGAGGGTGTGCCGCACAAAGTTGCAGTTTGGGTTGTACCTGCACCCCCATGATGTATCACAACTTTGCATTTTGGAAACACTTTTGTGTAAGGTGCTGAGTTAACTTTAAATATAGAGCTATCTTTCGGAACATCCGTTACATATTCCCACCGTGATTGAATTATAGCTCTGCATCCTGCAATTTTTACAGCGTCATAAAAAAGTTTTGTTGTTTCATTAATAAGAAGCGAATTGTTTTCTGTGCCGGTCATACTCCCGAGGGTAACATACACAGGCGGAGATCCGCTATCCAAAAATTTTTCGAGGTCTTCGGGCATATCCCACTTGCCGGCTATCTCATTCAATTTGAAGAATCCACAAACCTTATTATTTGCACCCCAATCATTGGGAGGTGGACACAAAGTTGGGCTGACTGCAATCAGATTCATTATCGGTGATTCCCAAACTGTACGAAAGGTTTCGACCGGGTTTAAACCAAGTGAGCTTCTACAATTATTTATATTGGATAGAATTGCCTTGTTCACCATTTTTTCGGTTAGTTTCCACGTTAATTTATTGAAGAACTTTCCCAAATTCGGAAAAGGAACAGGCGGATAATAAGCAGTAGGTATTGCACCATGATTTAATGAAACAGTTATATATGGCTTACCAGATTTTTCACAAACACTTTGCAATGGATAATGTATGAAGTGGCCGATCAAAAAATCATTTTCTGCGACTAAAGTCGTGGCAGTTTCTATCATAGAGGGTACACCGGGGAGAAACATTTTATCAAAAATGAATCTTAATTGGTTTAATGCATTGGGGGTCTCGATCATTTCTTTGCCCATTCTGTTCAATGCTTCCTCGCTTTCGCCAATATAGTCTGCCTTTCCCAATTTGAATCCCAGTCTTTCTGAAAGGTGCCTGAAGTCTTTACGGTCGGAACAGGTTAAAGCAAGTGTGACTTCATGGCCTGCTTTTGAAAGTCCAGTAGCAAGGGCGATAAACGGATTTATGTCACCCTCACTTCCCCATGTTTGAATTCCAATTTTCATGTGTACTTCGCTTCATTTAAAAAATGCCTGACAAGCCAAACAATTGTTTCCATACCTTTTTCAAAAAACCTGGCGCAAGCAAGACAGAAGAGTTCGCATAAATTCGTTAAAGATTGATTGACAAAGTTTTCACAAAAGTAGAATGCATAGGATGAAAATGAAACGCAGTTAGCTTGAGGGATGGTGACGTCAGCTGTCTGCGATCTTCTTATTTTCCCTCGCTACGAATCTAGTTATTCGTAACGGTAGAGCTTGTGCTTCCAATCGGGAGATTGAGAATGAGGTTAAAATATTCCGGTTTCGACTTTCACAATTTAGTCTTCAAAACCCCCCTGCCCCCTTTGCAAGGGGGGTATAAGTCTCCGCGGAATGCGTCACAGGTGAATTTGACTTGTGATAAGTTAAGCTAATGATTTTTTTACTACTATAAATTTATTGATCAACACGACAATGAATGTTACCTCAGCAATAATCTTGCTACTGTTTCTGACCACATCGATAAGCTGTGCCGATCCGATCTCAGGAAGAAGTTACTATGTGAGTCCCGAAGGCAGCGACAGCAATGACGGCACCTCACCGGCAAATGCCTGGAAGTCACTTGGAAAAGTAAATGCATCAGCGTTCAAGCCGGGGGATACGATAAGATTCGAGGGAGGTTACACGTTTGATAATGATGAGCTGATTTACAGTTCATCTCTTCTTGTTTCGAATTCAGGAACAATAGATTCACCGATTGTCTATACGAGTTATGGCGGGGAGCGGGCAACTATCAACGCAGATTCAGTCGGGATAATGTGCTCGGGAAAAGAGTATGTGGAATTTCGCAGCATCAATATCTCCGGAAACTTCAATCCTTATGATCAGAGGGATGCTGTGGCTTTTAATAATATCGGACTCTGGTTCATCAATCATAATTCAAACAGGAAACTGCGGGGGATTAAGATTGACAGTTGCAGATTTACCGGCTTGCAGACCAATGCAATAAATATTACCGCTTACAATGAAAACTCTCCACAGGTTGGCGGATACGATGGAGTTGAGATCACTAATTGCAGAATTGATTCGATCGGTCATATAGGAATTATCATGAACTGGTCGGCATCATATCTGCATTCATTCTCCGATTATCCTATTTCAAATATCACAATAAGGAATTGTGAGATCTCGCGAGTTACGGGTCTATTCAATAAATATATTCCGGGTACGAAAAAACATGACACGTATTCCGGAAACGGAATTTTCATTTCACATGCAGATTCTGTTATGATAGAAAGAAATACTGTTTACAGTTGCGGCGGATCAGGGTTTGACACTATTATAGGATCCGGCCCATCAGGAATAGAAGCAGCCGCAAGCAAGAATGTAACTTGTCAGTACAATGAGATATATGATATCAAAGCATCCACCGGCTCAGACGGACACGGAATACATTTTGGTGATGGGGTCCGGAACAGTATAATGCAGTATAACTATTCTCATGATAATGACGGACCGGGTTTCAGTTTTCATTGCTACGGCAATCCGTATCCGTTGCCTAACAGCAATAATACTTTGCGCTACAACATCAGCACAAGAAACGGGAGAAACTCTGTATATAATGCATGTGAGATTCTTGTCAGTTCATTCAATCCGAAAACAACTAATGATATCAGCATCTACAATAATACGATCTATGCTGTCAGGCAAAATTCTGTTGAGATGTCTGTGATCGAAGTGGAAAGAAGCGCAACAAACATCACACTCCGAAACAACATAATTATTTCTGATGATGCAAAGATCTTTCTTGTAAACATTCATCCGTTGCAGAATCCTACCGGTGTAATCTTGCAGAATAATATCTATTGGTCAACCAAGGGTTCATACATATTCCGCGAAGGGCAGGATACATTTTATACTTATGAATCATGGCAGGCGGGTCTTTCCAAATCTGTAGTGCGTGAGAAGCTTGCCGGCAATAATTCCGGCATTGTCGGAAATCCAAATGTCAGACTTCCATCCGAAGCTCTGAATATCAACAACGCTTACAGTCTAAGCACAATTCGTGACTTCAGGCTTGAAGCCAATTCGATTGCATCTAACACAGGACTGCAACTGAAGAAACTTTTCGGAACTCATCCGGGAACGAATGACTTCTTCGGAAATTCTCTTTCGGGAATTGAGGAATTCAGCATCGGCGCAAATCAGGTTTTGCTTAAGTGAAAATCTGAAGAGGGAGAATTCAAAATGTGTCATTCACATTCATCATTTAAAGCTGTCTAAAAAAATATCGACGCAAAGTCGTTCCCCGAAGGTACAGATTGTCCGAAAACATGTCGTCCTCGCCCGCCTTCGAAAAGTGCTGAAGTTCAGTACTCTTCGGGCAGACATAGTTACTTCTAACTTTTGCGCTTTTAATTATATTGCATACACGGAACAGCCGAAGATATGCTAACATGGTTGCTATTTTACTTTCAGAAAAAGCCGGTTGGATAAAAGGGTAAATATTGCATGCAGATGGTGGGATGCTTTATACAAATGACTAAACAATAATAGTAGAAACTTTGAGTAAGAGAAAATGACAGACACTTTTTTATCAGCCCGGTGGGAGAATTTAATCATGGCTAATTATGAAGTTGCCCCTGAATTGCTGCTTCCATATCTGCCAAAAGGAGTTGAGCTGGATTTTTATCATAACAAAACTTTTGTGAGTCTGGTGGGTTTTATGTTTAAAAAAACAAGCTTGTTCCATATTCCCATCCCATTTTTAGGGACTTTTGAAGAAATTAATTTACGTTTTTATGTGAAAAGAATTGTAGGTGATTCCATTAACAGAGGTGTTGTTTTCATAAATGAAACTGTACCATACAAACCGGTGGCATGGCTTGCTAATAAGTTATATAAGGAACATTACATTGCTATTCCAACCAAAAACACTATAGAGATTACTAATCTTTCCAAAAAAATAGCCTATCAATGGAAAATTAATGGAGAATGGAATCACATTACCGTTAATGCTGTCAAAAAAAATGAGCAAATGATAACAGGCAGTGTTGAAGAATTTATCTTTGAACATTACTATGGATATACAAAAATTAATGAACAAATTTCGCAGGAATATAAAGTGAACCATCCCCGTTGGCAAGTAAATAAGGTAACAGATTATTCCATCCAATGCGACTTCAAAGCAATGTATGGCAATGATTTCTCTTTTTTAAATAACCAACAACCTGATAGTGTTATTCTTGCTGAAGGGTCATCCGTTACCGTTAATTGGAAACGAACTTCATTCTAAATGCTTAATACAATGGAACAAAAAGATATTGACAGAATAATTGAAATGGCATGGGAAGACAGAACTCCTTTTGAAGCCATTAAAATGCAATTCAATTTTTCTGAAGCAGATGTGATTGCACTTATGAGAAGAGAATTAAAACGAAGCAGTTTTAAAATGTGGCGAAAAAGAGTGAACAGCGGTGTAAGTCAAAAGCATGCAAAAAAGCGAAACCTGGAAATTTTACTTTTAAATGCAGAAGGAGAAAATTCTATTTCCTTAAATAAAACAAGTAAGCGGTAGATGAATTTGGATTTTGAAACAGATTATAAAACTATATTAGTTCGACTTGATCATATTGATCCGATAAAATATTCAAGCACTCGTAATTACATAGATGGCGCGGTTACTTATTTGTCGCCCTACATATCTCGTGGTGTTATCAGTACCAGACAAGTGCTAAAATTTGTTTTAGAAAAAGATTACAAAATTTCAGAAATAGAATCTTTTGTAAAAGAGTTATGTTGGCGTGATTATTTTCAAAGAGTGGCACAGGTACAAAATTTAGATGTAGCCATTAAACAAGATCAGGCACCAATTCTAAACAATGAAATTTCTTCACAAATAATAAATGCAAATACAGGAATTTGTGGAATAGATCATGCAATTAAACAATTATACCAAACCGGTTATATGCACAATCATTGCAGAATGTACACGGCTTCGTTGGCATGCAATATTGCCAAATCACACTGGTATCATCCTGCCCAATGGATGTATTATCATTTGCTTGATGGCGATTGGGCCAGCAATGCATGCAGCTGGCAATGGGTAGCGGGTGCTAACAGCAATAAAAAATATTACGCCAACCAGGAAAACATCAACAAATACACATACACAAATCAGTTGAACACATATCTGGATAAAACCTATGAAGAGATTGAAGCCATGGAACCACCCACCGCATTAATGGATACACAAAAATTTATTCTTGCATTGGAGCTGCCGGAAACTTCTAACATACTGTTTAATGCCGAGCTGCCAACAATCATCTATAATTATTACAACCTCGATCCATTGTGGCATAAAGATGAACCCGGCAACAGAGTTTTGTTGATTGAGCCCGATTTCTTTACAAAATATCCTGTGAATAAAAAGTGTATCAACTTTATGTTAGCACTAAGTGAAAATATAAAAGATATTCAGATTTATACAGGTTCGTTTCAATCATTCACTCAAAAATATAAAGCCACAACTATTTATTACAAAGAGCATCCGCTCAATACCGGTTATTCAGGAAACAAAGAAGAACGAGATTGGTTATCAGAAGAAGTAACAGGATATTACCCTTCGTTTTTTGCCTATTGGAAAAAAGTTGCAAAGAATCTAAAATTTTAAAAAATGATTCTACAAAAAGAAGATATAGAACAATTTGAGCAACGCTACAGAACAGCTTTTATTAATTCGCTGGCAGGTTTTCGACAGGCTGTATTAGTAGGTACAAAGTCGGCTGACGGTTATTCCAACCTGGCTATTTTTAATTCACTCATACATTTGGGTGCTAATCCTGCTTTGTTTGGATTATTAAACAGGCCTCAAAGTGTGCAGAGAGATACCCTGCAAAATATCCTTGAAACAAATGAATATACTTTGAATTACATTCATTCGACTCAGTATGAAAAAGCGCATCAAACATCCGCTCGATATGACAAAGGTATTTCTGAGTTTGAAAAGGTTGGTTTTGAGGAGACATACCATCCATTGTTCAATGCTCCATTTGTGAAAGATGCCGTGGTAAAAATTGCCATGAATTTGGAAGATGTAATTCCTATCCCTTTGAACGGCACTATACTTATTGTGGGCAGCATCGTTCAGGTAGATCTTGATGATGCAATGGTTGGAACAGATGGGTTTGTTGCTTTGTCTGAAGCTAATGTATTAATCAGTCAGGGGCTTGATGCTTATTTTGTTTCATCACCTGTAGGCCGGCTTCCATATGCAAAACCATAAACACATTGTGCAAAACTTGTGAAGAATGTTGTAGAAACCAGATTGTATTTCTGCAAAATAATACTTTCTGAATCTTACCAAAAGTTGTAATTGGAAAATTTATTTGAAAACAAATGAAAACAGGTATAATAGGTGCAGGACTATCAGGGCTTACCTGCGGCTGGTATTTAAAAAAAGACAGCATTAACGATATTACCATTTTTGAATCCACAGAAAGAGCAGGTGGAAAATTGAAAACAGACCGCATCAATGGGTTTCAACTGGACAGGGGTTTTCAGGTTTTATTGCCCGCATATCCCGAAACGAAGAAAGTTTTAGACTATGACAAGTTGCAATTACAACGGTTTCAGAAGGGTTCTTTAATCTACAAGAACGGTAAACAAATCCCTTTTTATGATCCGGAAAATGGATTTACGGCCTTGTTAAAAACAGCTGTAAATGGCCCTGGCTCATTAATTGATAAGTTAATTTTATTGAAACTGAAATTTGCCTTAAGCCGGTTAAGCGTTGAGGATATATTTAACGGCAAAAGAACAATTAGCTCTTTAGAGTATTTAAAAGAATTGGGGTTCAGTGAAAGAATATTACAAGATTTTTGGATTCCATTTTATCAGGGCGTGTTTCTTGAAAATACATTAGAAACGGATAGCAGAATGCTCCAGTTTACATTTAAAATGTTTGCAGAGGCTGGGGCTGCCATACCTAAAGAAGGTATGGAAGCTATTCCCAAGCAATTGGTAGATTATATTGGAGCCGATAAAATACGGTTCAATACAAAAGTATTGCATTATGACTGTAATTCTATTACTACAAGTGACGGGAAAAAGGAATTATTTGACAAAGTAGTTTTGGCTTGCAACTTTAACAAAAATTCAGACTATCACTGTGTGACCAACAATTATTATGAAGCAGAAAAACTGCCAATTGACACGAAACACGTAATACTCAATGCAAGCCCAAATCGAATAGTTAACAACGTGGTGATGATTAGCAATGTAGCGCCAAATTACTCCCAAAATGGAAACCATCTGATTTCAGTCTCCGCAAATGGAATTCATACTGAAGAGGATGTTTTTCTGATTGATTTGAAATCGATTTTTGGTTTGGAAGCAGCGAATTGGAAGCTGGTAAAATCATACACTATCAGGGATGCCTTGCCTGCAATAAACTTTGAAAAGAAATACAAACCAAGGTCTCCGGAAGGTGTTTTTTATTGCGGCGATTATTTGTTGCAAGGGTCAATCAACGGTGCAATGGAAAGTGGAAGAAGAACTGCCGAAGAAATAATTAAAGAAAATTAAAACAAAAAACATCTCACGTTAATAACAAAACGTTTGAACACTTTAAAACAATCAACCATGCATCAGATTAAGAAAAAAGATTTGCCCACCAAGATTTGTATTGCTTGCCAGCGTCCTTTTTCATGGCGCAAAAAATGGGAAAGAGTTTGGGACAAAGTAAAATACTGCAGCGACAAATGCAGAACCAACAAGAACAAAGTATGAGCAACGCAGAAATCGTTTTCCCACATCAATCATTTGAACAGAATATACTGTGTGAAAAATGTGAGACCATTTATCTAATTCAAGAATGGCTTATTCTAAGCAATATCAATTTCATAAACAGAGAATCGCTTATCATAGAGGAAGCATGAAATTTTATCATAGCTGTCTTATATCAAAAAATATAAACGTTGTCTATATTGCATCTAACAATGAATTAGCAGGTATAAGAAAACTATTTTCTCGTTTGAAGACAAAGGTCATTAACGCTTTAGAATGCATAGCCACAACTGACTATTGGCTTGAAGAGCGGATTAGGAATGTTAGTGAGAACTTTTTGATAAAATGCATGATGAGAAACAAAAGTCACATTTGAAAAAGGCTGAACAATTTTTATTTATATTATGACTAGGAAGAAACCATGGAATCGTATCAATCTTCCTGTTTATAGTATAAGTAGTAGGTTTGGTGATACCTACAATATGAATATCTGTACCTATACATCTGCAGTCAGTATGCAGCCAAAACAAATTATGGTAGCTATTTACAATGATACCAAAACACTTGAGATAGTAAACAAATCACCAAAATTTGTTTTGCAATTATTGGCAGCTGAACAATACCGAATGGTTGATTTGCTGGGGAAAAAAAGTGGTAAAAATATTGATAAAATTAGTCGATTAGAGAAAAGAGAATTGATTACTCAATGGCACGGATATAAAATATTAAAAGACGCTTTAGCTTTAACTGAATTAGAAGTAAAGGATACTTTGCAAGCTGGAGATCATAAATTATTTTTATGTGAAGTGATTGATTATATAAATCTGAACGATGGTGAAACATTAACACTAAATGATTTAAGAGAGCATAGGTTGATTCGTATCTAATTGTATCAATAGAAGTTAGTGTACATTAGCAAAAGCAATAGTATTATTTTTGAAACGCTAAAAGTATTATTCTCACACAAACAGCGACCCACCCCCCATATGTTTATTGGTCTGATCATTATTTGTATTCGGTTCTGTCTTTTCATGGATTAATGTTTCAAGGAAATAAAAAATGAAGTATCAGCAAGTAACAGATTAGTGAATAGAAAAATAAGCTCACAAAAGCGGTTTGGCAAGAGTGTTGGTAAAATGCTTCGTATGACCGAGATCCTCCCAATGCTTTCCCGAGAGCGTAGCAGCCAGAGTTGATTGTCTTACTCCGGCTGACTCAAGTGCTATACTTTTGCGGACGCAGACAAGCAAGTACAAAACAGTAATACGCTCAACATACGTTTAACAAAAGCGGGCAGACATAGCTACTTCTTACTTTTGAGCTTTTAATTATATTTGCTTCCAGATACTAGTGAATTGTCTTTGATTGCCAGCATTAGCTATGCTTCGAACCGTTATGCGCAAGCATTTAAACGACCACAAAAGAACATGACCTTAACCAAATAACAATAAGAGTATTGATATGAAACAGACAATCTTAGGAGCAGGTGGAGCAATCGGAATTGAACTTGCAAAAGCATTAACCAAATATACTACCGACATAAGGTTGGTAAGCCGCAATCCGAGGAAAGTGAATCCCGAAGATGAGCTGTTTCCTGCAGACCTTACCATTCGCAAAGATGTTCTTAAGGCTGTTGAAGGTAGCGAAATAGTTTATGTCACTGTGGGTTTTGCTTACAATACTAAAACATGGCAAGAGTTGTGGCCACCGTTTATCAAGAATGTTATAGATGCATGCATTCAACACAATGCAAAGATGGTATTCTTCGACAATATCTATGCAATAGGTGGGGATAATGTTAAACATATCACCGAAGAATCTCCGATCAGTCCCAGCAGTAAAAAAGGGGAAGTAAGAGCCGAAGTTGATAAGCTCATTTTGGATGCTATCAAGAATAGGAAACTGAATGCAATCATTGCCCGGTCGGCCGATTTCTTCAGCGAAGTGAAAGCTACCAGTATGGCGATGAATTTGATCTATGATAATCTGATTAAGGGCAAAAAAGCCCAATGGTTGTGCGATGCAAAAAGAGTTCACAACATGAGTTATGCTCCAGACCTTGCCATGGGAACCGCCATACTTGGCAATACCCCGGATGCTTATAATCAAACATGGAACCTTCCCACAGACTCTGAAAAAATAACCGGTGAAGGCTGGATAAATCTTTTCGCCAAGGAAATGAACGCCAGCAATAAATATCAGGTGCTGCCTAATTGGCTCATGAAAGTATTAGGCTTGTTTATTCCAATCATGAGGGAATTGCCGGAAATGAATTACCAATATGACAGGGATTATTTTTTTGATAGTTCAAAGTTCAATAAACGTTTTAGCTATACCCCGACCAAAAACGCTGTTGCGGTAAAACAAACAGTTGAACAATTGAAAAAAAAGAATGACGGCGTATAACAGCAAATTTGCAATAGGCGGGGACAGTTTTGTGGCTAAAAGAAAGTTTGTTCTTCGCATCAATCACGAAGCTTCGGGATGGTAAGAATCGCCACCTGCGCCAAGCTGCAAACCTTTAGTGGCATGCATTTATGACAACACTACTAATCATAGCCGGACTCTTAATGGGACTTACAGGTCTTTATCTGTTGGTACTACGTCCCTGGCATTTAAGGTGGGGAGCTACTGACGATGATTTAGCGCTTAGCTTACCATCCGACAGCTTAGTGACAAATCCTGACTTTAATGCAACAAGAGGCATTACAATTAACTCCACGCCTGAAGAAATCTGGAAATGGATTATTCAAATAGGCAGCAGACGAGCAGGATGGTATAGTATTGATTGGATGGACAATGCCGGCATCAAAAGTTCTTATGAGATTTTACCGGAGTTTCAAAAAATTGAAATCGGTCAATTTATTCCTTTTACTCCCGACCAAAAGAATGGTATGTGGGTTAAGGAGTTTAAGGTAAATGAATATATATTATGGATAGACAAAGAAGGAAAAGCAACCTGGCTCTGGTATCTGTATCCAATCAATGAAAAGCAAACCAGACTGCTGACCAGACTTAGGACGAAATATGTATGGAAGGGATTTTGGATTATATATTACCTGGTATATGATTTCGGTGACATTGTAATGATGAGTAAATGTATGAAGGGAATTAAAATGAGAGCAGAACAAAATAAAAAACAATAATTGGTCAATACGTGGAAAAGAACTTTTTTAAATACTACATCGGAACAGTAGTCAAGCCCACTGCAACATTTGAAAAACTAATTGCTGACGATAGAAAACTTAAATTCGGTTTCTACTCAGTATTGGTTTCCGCAATCCTTTACACATTGGTTTATGTATTTCTAATTTTGGGCGGTGGACAGCCGTTTAAGCCATGGCTTGACATCCCAATAGAGATCTATTATCGTTACAACGTTTTTTTTTGTGCACCTTCTATGTTTCTTGGATGGATTTTATCTGTTGGAGTAATACATACTCTAAGCAGGTTGATTACATCTAATGGAACCTTTGAGCAAACCTTAGCTTGCTTTGGATTTGGCATTGGTATCGCTTCATGGACAACAGGAATTCATGATTTGCTGACCAGTTTTTTAGGAGGAATTCACGTAATTAGTCAACGTGATTATGAAATAGCTTTAAATTCTCCGACATTTTGGAGAACACTTCTGTGGATACAAATGACTGCGTATTTGATTTGGTTTGTCATTCTGTTTTCAAAATCGGTTAAGGTAGTTTATGGATTAACGACAGGTCAATCAATTTTGCTCGGAACATTTGGTTTCTTTGTTTATCAATTGTTCTTCCTAATTTTTAACCGGTAATATGGATATGAGTCATAATGGTGAGAATAAATTCATTCGCTATCTACTGTGTTCTTTGCATTTATTTCTTGGTATCAATGCTTGTGTTGGCGGATCTCTGCTGATGCTCAAACCAGACGGCTCATCACTGCAAATGAATCAGGATTTTTTAAAGAACTCAGCGTTCACTAACTTCTTTATACCAGGTCTATTACTTTTTACTTTCATTGGATTACTTTCCGTTCTGACTTTTTGTGGTTTAGTATTTAAATTCAATTTCAAATTTCTCGATACGTTGAACATTTATTCAGATAGACATTGGGCATGGGCATTTTCTTTATACACCGGTATAACTACAATTCTTTGGATAACAATCCAGCTCCTAATTACGGAATATTTTTGGCTCCAACCAGTGATTATATTAACCGGGTTAAGCATTCTTATATGCTCTTTAACTCCGGGTGTTATGAAACATTACGAAATCAATAAGTGCTGATATGCTTAGGATAATTTTTTTACTTTTGTTGACATTTCATGGACTCATCCACTTGATGGGCTTTGCAAAAGCATTTCAATATGCTGAAATGAAGCAACTGACCATCGCCATTTCAAAACCTGTTGGCTTGATGTGGTTAATGGCAACTTTGTTATTTGTTACTACCGCAATATTGTTCTTGTTTAAAAAAGACTACTGGGTCATTTTTTCGATAGCCGCAGTTGTGATTTCCCAAATTGTAATAATACTAAGTTGGCATGATGCGAAGTATGGTACGATTGCCAACATTATTATTCTGATTGCAGCCATTATCGGGTATGGTACATGGAGCTATTATAACAAATATCAAAATGATGTAGAAACCGGTTTAAACCGGAAAGAATATTTTCAAAATTCAGAACTTACTGAAACCGACATCCAACATTTGCCTGAGCCCGTAAAAAAATATCTTCGCTATACCGGTTCTATTGGTAAACCCAAAGTGAATAATTTTAAAATAGAATTTACGGGTAAAATCAGAAAGAACGAACAATCAGAATGGATGCTATTCACTTCAGAGCAGTATAATTTTATGGAAACTCCAACCCGTTTATTTTTCATGAAAGCCGTGATGAAGGGTCTTCCTGTAACAGGCTATCATCGCTATAAAAACGGTGATGCATATATGGATATACGCCTGCTGTCTCTGTTTAAAGTTCAGTATCAGGATGGTAATGAAATGGATAAGGCGGAGACAGTGACGTTCTTTAACGATATGTGTTGCATGGCTCCTGCAACATTGATTGACAAGCGAATATCATGGCAAGAGACAACTGAAAATATGGTTATTGCAACGTTCACAAATAACGGAGTTACTATAACTGCAGACTTATTCTTTAATGAAGTTGGTGAACTTATAAACTTTAAATCTAACGACAGATACAACGCTGACGCCGGAAAGATATTGCCATGGGCAACACCACTAAGGGACTACAAGGAAGTGAATGGATATAAAATAGCCGGATATGCAGAAACTATTTACACTTATCCGGATAGAGACTTGTGCTACGGAACTTTTGAAGTCTCATTAATAAAATATAATTGTAACGACTATAAATAAATTGACAACACAAGAGAACAAACAAAGAAAGCCCGCTGCTGAAATCGGTTTCGCAATATGGCGGCTGAGGCGTTTCTATGAAATATTTGGAATTCTATTGAACTTTTGTGCTAAAAATCCGCCGCATCGCCAAGCCGCAAACCGTTGGTTCTAATTCTAACGTAAATCGTAAACCCAAAAGAAGAGATTAAATAATGACAAGACCATTTCGATTATTTGCTTTAATGTTTCTGTACTTACCATTGTCAACAAGTTGCCAGACTTTAAACAATAGTACTGAATCTCTGCGGAATAAAATTGAGCAAATTGTATCTGACAAGAAAGCAGTAGTTGGAGTTTCGATTATCGGGAATAACGGTAATGACACCATTTCTTTATACGGAGACAGAAGATTTCCAATGCAAAGTGTTTTTAAATTTCATATTGCACTTGCAGTTTTGTCGGAGGTGGATAAAGGAAAATTCTCGTTAGACCAGACAATTGAGATAAGTAAAGACGACATGTTGCCCGAAGATTTTTGGAGTCCGCTTAGAGACGAGAATCCAAATGGCGGGAGTTTTACTGTTGAAAAATTGATTCAATATTCTGTCTCTCATAGTGACAATACTGCCTGTGATGTTTTAATCAGACTTATCGGAACACCTAAGACTGTTGAGGAATACTTTAGAAAAAATAATATTCAGGATATACAAATCACTTTTAACGAAGAAGAAATGCAGGCAAAGTGGGACAATATGTTTGAAAACTGGACAACACCTAAAGCTGCAAGCGAGACACTAAGAATGTTTTATGAGAATAAAGACAACCTACTTTCAAAAAGCAGTTATGACTTTTTCTGGAAAACAAATAAAGAAACAACAACAGGGAAAAACCGAATAAAGGGACAATTGCCCGAAGGTACAATTGTTGCTCACAAAACAGGTTGGTCAGGCACAAACAAAGAAACAGGAATTACCGCCGCTGTAAATAATATTGGAATTGTCTTTTTGCCAAACGGGGAGTATTTCATCATCAGTGTTTTTGTAAGTGAATCAAAAGAAAGTTTTGACACAAACGAGAAAATCATAGCTGACATCGCAAAAGCAACTTATGACTTTTACACGACAACGACTGAATAGAAAAACTGCCACCATTATCGGTTTGACAATTTGGCGGATGAAGTGTTTATATGAAATATTTGGAATTCTATTGAACTTTAGTGCTGAAATGCCGCCACTGCGCCAAGCCATAAACCTTTGCATCCCTTTTTTTAAGACACCACATGACAACAATGGTAAACGATAACCTTGATATAGAACTCAGACCAACAGAAATTTCAGACTTGGACTTTTTGTTTCAGTTCCAACTGGAC
>CALEVL010000134.1 GCA_937924675.1 uncultured Ignavibacteria bacterium
TTTTCGCCGTTGTTGGTGTTCCCAAAAGTTTGCATGAAAGCATTTCCCTTAGTGTCGTAAGTGCAAATGCAAACTTTTGGGTCACCAACAACTTACCTCAGCCAATGAATCACATAACCACCGCTGACAGTATGCTTGAACAGCAATGCTAAATGAAAAATGAAATTCACTGAGGAGATGAATGATGAAGTAAAAGGTAAGTTGTTGGTGACCCTCACTGCGTTCGGGAACACCAACAACGGCGGAACCTCACAAACCCCGGGAATAGATAGACTTTATTTAATAACGAACGGTACGTAAGAGGCATTGACGGCAAAGAGCTTTTGTCCCCGCAGAGAGTCACCCGCACAGTTTGCTTTTCTGATATAACAACAACACACGCGGGGACTCTGCAGCAAGAAATGTCTGAATCCAAACTATTTCAATCCATTTCCGCAGAGTTCCCGCCTTGGCAAAATAATAACTTGTGTTCATTGAATAGAGTCGGCGCGTAACTCTGAGAAGACAAGATATTGCTTTGCGAGTTCGGACTCTGCCATCGCCATAAATTTTGGCCACGAATGCACAATTGCTCTTGTTCATTTTGGTGTAGGGACATTCTTCACAACAGAAGTAAACTAAAAACATTAGCAGAAACCAGTCATGACTCAAATCGGACAGTAAGCTGAAACAAATTTCCGTATATTTGGGTATACAAAACTAAAACCTTCATCATAGACCGACAACTACTGTTTCACCAACTTTTCTAATTCAAGTTACTGCTCATGAAGGACATGATCCTCGAAAACCTTGATGCGCCTGAAAGACTGGAACAAATCTACAGACGCGACAAAGGAAATTTCAAAAGAGTATTCAACGAACTCTATCCGGAAATCTCAGGCAACTCAATTGCCGAAGCATGGAATGCGCGCCTTAATTATTTTGATGAAAAACAATCCCGCGCTTCTACTAACAGAGAACTAATATTTGTAATCATCGCATCACTCATTGCAATTGTCATCGCCAAACTACCGGACATTCTTACAATAGAGCCCGATACATACTACCCGAGAAATCTCGGCTTCATAGTATTTCCGGCGCTTGCAGCATACTTTGCATGGAAGAACAGATTGCCCAACAAAACTCTGACTCTAATATATTCAATGACGGTTTTCTCTCTGCTCTTCATAAACCTTCTTCCTCAAAATGAGAAAAGTCAGACATTCATACTATCATGCACTCATCTGCCTGTAGTTCTTTGGACTCTTCTAGGTGTATCATTCACAGGTAGTGAATTCAGGCAATCAAAAGCAAGACTTGCTTACCTGAGATACATCGGTGACCTGATTGTAATGACAACATTGATACTGATCGCAGGAGCCATCTTATCAGGAATTACCGTCACCTTGTTCGAACTTATAGATATGGATATAAAGCTATTCTATCTGAAGAACATAGTGCTGAGCGGTCTCGCTTCAGCACCAATTGTAGCCACATATATCATTCGCAACAATCAGCAGATCGTCAGCAAGGTTTCGCCGATTATAGCAAAGATCTTCAGTCCGCTAGTTCTTGTGATGGTATCTGCATATCTCATCGCGATGATTGTGACAGGCAAAGATCCTTACAATGACAGGGAGTTTCTGCTTGTCTTCAATATGCTGCTTATAGGTGTAATGGCAATAATCTTCTTCACAGTGGCTGAAGCAACGGGTTCAGGTGTTGGAAGATCTCAAGTGCTGATACTCTTCCTGTTGTCACTTGCAACCATAATTGTAAATGCTATCGCATTATCTGCAATAATATTCAGGATCAGCGAATGGGGAATATCTCCGAATAAAATTGCAGTACTTGCAGCCAATACACTGATACTGATCAATCTGCTGATTGTTGCTTACAGACTGTTCGGATCGCTAAAAGACATTTCAAAAGTTGAGTCTGTCGGTGATGCTATTGCCAAATATATTCCCGTCTATGCCGTCTGGGCAGCGATCGTTGTATTCGTGTTTCCGTTTGTTTTTGGATTCAATTAGCGAAAATGAAAATTCTATTTCATCAGTATCAATTTCTTGACTGCAATGAATTCTCTTCCGCCATTAGTTGCCTGAAGCATCAGTCTGTAAAAATACACACTGCTTGAGAGTCCGGCAGCATCAAAAGATTCAGTGTAATATCCTGCGGGCTTGAATTCAGAAATCAATTTTCTCACTTCTCTTCCATTAACATCATAGATTACCAGTGAAACAATTCCTTCATCCGGAATTTGAAAATCGATCTTTGTGACAGGATTGAACGGGTTCGGATAATTCTGTGACAAATTGAATTCTGCGGGAATTCCTATCACGACTTCATTCCCAAGTTCAAAATATTCCTGGTTTCCGTTGAGATCAATCTGCTTGAGCCGGTAAATATATTTGCCTGTAAGCAGACCCTTGTCCGTGAACGAGTATTCCGTCAGAGTTGTCGCATTTCCGCATCCGCTTAGGAATCCGATCTTTTTCCATGATTCATTTATCGAAGCCCTTTCAATGTCAAATCCCAGGCAGTTGATCTCTGAAAATGTTTTCCAATTCAGTACCACATCTCTTCCTGTCACATTAGCAGCAAATCCTGAAAGTTCAACCGGCAGCGGATTGTCAATCGAGATGACCCTTGAGCAATGCCATGTGCTGTCAGGCCAATAGAAACTGAGTGTGAATGAACCCTCCGAGTTTCCGGCATTTACAAAGATGCTGTCTTCTGAATTACTTCCGACAATTGAAGCGTTGCACGGCGGGTTGTTAACAAGAGTCCAGTAACCATCATTATCGGAGCAGTGGAACAATATCATTGATGAATCAAGATTGATAACGGACGGACCATTGATCAGGCAGGTTGTAAAATTCTTCCAAAGCACAATTTCACCCGGCTGAGAACCACCTTTCATTACATCAAGATCTCCGTCATTATCGAAATCTCCGCAAGGAAATCCTCCGCCTTGCCCCTCTGTACCTGATGCAGAACCAACTGTGAAGTGTCCGTTACCGTCATTGAAATAAATGACAGGCTGAGTATTAACATCTCCCGGATTTATGAGATCGATATCTGCGTCACCGTCAAAGTCTCCGGTTGTTGCGCTTCCGGGATAAGGAGCTTCTACAAAATGCACAAATGAAGCAAAATAGAGTGTGCGATACGGCGGCATTAACAGATCTATATTTCTGTCATTGTTGAGATCTTCAGACACGAATCCCGAAGGCTCGTACCTCTCGTTAAGAAAGTATCTTTCGAACCCACCGTTACCGTTGTTCCTATAGAACCTCGTCTCCCAGCAATTATAGCCCGGTTCTTCCTCGCGGAAATGTCCCAGGTAGTAAATGTCTAGATCATTGTCAGCATCGAAATCGTCCATCGCAATGCTTCCCCCAGTATAAAAATAATAGATGCATCCGATTTCATAAGAGACTTCACTAGTGAAGTTACCGTTCCCATCATTTCTGAAATGTGAAATGTAGTGAGATGTAAGCATAACAAAATCTACATCTTCATCATTATCTACATCTCCCTGTTCAATAGATTTACCATCGTAACGCTCAAGCTGAGAGAAATATGTGAACACCCCCGCTCCATTGTTTTTGTAAATTCTGACTATTAGCGGACTCCACCAATAGTGCTCAATTCCCGCAGCATCAAGATCGCCGTCATGATCATAGTCAGCGAGCATGAACCCTCCAATACCCGGCTCAATACCGGACTTTGCAGAAGAATCATTGAAGCTTCCGTTGCCGTCATTCTTGTAAATGAAAATTTTCGCGACAGATCCTTCAGTGTTCTTTGCCAGAATATCAAGATCGCCGTCACCGTCAAAATCTCCCATACCCATAATGCCCGCATTGGTTCCCAGCTGACTTGACAAAGTTTCCACAAACACTCCGCTTCCACCAATTGGTTTAACCTTGAAGTTGTGCGAATATGGTTGGATTGAACCTTGATAAAGGGTTTGAATACCGGATGTGAGTTGAAAGTGAATCCATTCACCCGGCTTCATGTCCCTCACAGGATCTATGGTGGCGGTTTGCGTAGAAGGATAGTAAGTTATTGTTGATTGAATTCTTCCTGACTGCGAGCCGTCAATCAGCACGGTCTCATTGTTCATTGTAGATGCATTCATTTGATACGAAAACATGACCGTAATATTTCCGTTAGCCGGTTTGCTGTGTGAATTCAGAGCAGGATTTATGCTCTCAATAAATGAAAATGCTTTGCTTGGGCTAAGTGACAGGATCAAAGCAATCATCATAAAGCCGAATTTTAATATCAGACTTTTCATGATATTTTCGATTTAGGTTTTAGAAATGCTCAAGTGCAGATCTATGAATGAAAAATTCCTGCAATGCTTTTGAGTCTTTGATGATCTGCAATGAGTGTTAGATTCTTCCAACTTGATTTGGGCAAGCCGGAAAAGAGGGACGGTAAAGTAACCGTTCAGTCTGAAGTGAAATGCTTCAAGGTCGAAAGCCAGAATATCCATCGTCTCTCCGGCTTACTGTATGATTGCAGAAAACTATCTCGATTGCGGACAAATTGTAATGCATAAATTCCTTCATCAAATTTGCGATACAAACTTCAGAGTTGCAGAATGTCTCTTGCCTGCGCTGGAAACGTTGCCTGTAAGGCCGGAGCAGGCCGCTTAGCGGTGATGCATACTTTGCTGTTTGCATTGACAAACCGATCTTGCCCATTAAGATCGTTGAAACAAAAGCAGCATTAACTTCTGCATTTCCTTTCCTATTCCTGCAAGCAAATTTTGCAATCAACGAAAGCAGTACAAGTGACTGTACACTTTCTACACATCACTCCTTTTTCTGCCGCTAATAACGGGTGCAGAATCCGTAAAATTAGTTAATGCAGCAATCAGCCAAAGATCTGCTAAATCTTTTTTAGGTTCAGTGAGCTTGTCTTTCAGAATTGAGAGTAAATTCTTTTGATATACCGACACTGAATCCTTGATTGTATTCAACAGAATATCGCAGAGGCTGATACTGAAATTACAAATTGGAATCTTATTAATCCCAAAAAATTGACGGTCATGAAATCATTGACAACTCTTCAAAACATAAAGCGAATATTGTGCATTGTGACAGGATGATGTTTATCGGATATTATAACTCCGATGCAGTTGCAAAAAATCTGCCGTCGATAGAAGCTGATACACTGCATGGAATAGTTATCTCGCTCATGGCGGAGTTTCTACGATCCCTTTGACTCCGCCGCTTAGATCGGACCAATGAATTAATATCATTACACGCTATCAGTTCAGGAATTAGCTTTGGTTTTCACGGAATTTGATAAATGTAAGATCCGCCGTTTCCGTTAAGTTAAGATTCAACAATCTTAATTTTTTGCAATAAGAATCTTGCGCATTAGTTTGGGAGAGGCATCGGATACTCAGCCGCATGTAATTAATTCTGCTAGAACCGGAGTATAAAAGTTTTTCTATCCAATCGCGATTTCAATAATTCATTTTGAATGAATTCTTGTATCTGCTTTTTTTAAAATTTGAAATCAATAACTTGCACAAAAAAATTTTGAAGACATATCTATTGTTGTTTTTTGTCGCAGCACTTTGTTCATGCAATCCTATGAAAAAGGATTTAATGAAAGACCGGGCAGATGACATTAAAGAAGTGATAGTTTCAAAAAGCAATGACGGTGTATACCTGGTTACAAAGGAGGAAGTTTTTCAGGCAGTTTCAAAATCTGATCAGGGAGGGTTCAGAAGGATATCCGGCTACACCGAAAACAGGATGTCAAGTTATGACATAAATACGGGCAAACTCATGAAGAGAGTTGAATTAGGAGTAAGAGAAGAAAACGAATGTGCATTCCTTGGTGAAACAAACGGGAAGCTTTGGTATAAGAGTGTAGATGAGAAACTCGGGTTTCACGCCAGAGGTCCCAAAAATCTGGCGGTCATAATTTCACAGGAAGACATAGTCAAAGCAAATCCTTTTCTTTCAGGCAATCTCAGCAATCCGGAATGGAACAGTATTCAAAAATATTACGGATTTGATGTATTGAAAATGCAACCAATGGTTTCAGACAATGCAGGATATGTATATTACATTGATCCAGTTTCTTCTAAAGCCGAAAGAACCTCTGAGTCAATTAAGAGTTTTGATATTGATAATACCTGCACTTCCAGCTCATTGAAAACCGATGCTAATACAAGCATTTATCTTCAGGGCAGTCCGAGAAACTACATTCAGTATATGGGCAAAGACATAAAAGAACCTTCTTTTCTGAAAGGGGAATTTATGAAAAGCTCTAACATAATTTATTCCGATGATGCAAATCGGAAATTTCTTGCACCGTTCAAGGAAAAGATCAATATATATAATCATCAAATAGATTCGCTTGAGAATATTGTTGAAAATATTGATACAAGTGTCGCTGATAAATCTAAGAAGAATTCACGGATGTACGCTTACAGGAGCGCGCAGAGAAATATTGAAAACCTGAAAGATAGAATTAAGCAAGCCGAAAATGACTTAAGGAGATATACTGACGACCAACTCTTTGATATTATTACAAATGACAACTGTGTCTTTATTTTGAGCCAATCCGATGTTACGGATAAAGCCAGAGTAGTAATTTCAAAAGTATTTCTTAGCAAAGACTCTACAGTTAACCTCAATTGGAATACACAACTTAACAACATTTACCGTGAACCGGATAAAGGTTTCGACAAGTCATCTTTCGAGTTTGTCTTTTCAAAAGGAGATCCTGAACTGAATACAATGAGGGTGGTGTATTCTGACAACAAACTCATTATTGTATTTATGCTTACCGCTACTTGCATTGATGCAGATTCGGGAAGAATTCTATGGAGCATTGATCTTTAGTTAGCACGCACAATACTATGAATTCCTTTCTTTCTCATATCTCCGTATTCTGTGACTAAGGTGATGATCTGTAATTGTTTGCAATCTTATTCATAAACCCGGCTTGTGTACCGTGTTAAAACAGGTTTAAACCAATCTGTACAATTAAAATCTGCAAGTCCTAAATTTGCGTCTTCATACCTTTGCGTGACATGGTATAGATTTCCATCCACAACGGAGTCTCTAATCTCTTCGCGACATCTGAGTATAAAATTATTAAGTGCGCTATTCATTCACAGAATGACTCTCCCTAAACGAGAGACATTCTTGGCTAACATTTGTTTGGGC
>CALEVL010000135.1 GCA_937924675.1 uncultured Ignavibacteria bacterium
TGACACCGATGCTATGTGTACGTTCGATTTGGATATGGTCACTGTCAATAACTTCAGCCAGATAACTTATATCACTAAAATAGGAGCCTCCAACGGTTCGAACAACGGCGGAAGGTGCTCGATAAGAAACGTGAAAAATGTGTCCACCGTTCAGGCAGCCTCAATAGATTCTTCGTACCGAGACGACACGTATGAATTCGGTTATGGGTACGAACTTACTAATGTTGAATTAATTAATACTGACGCAGGCGCGGAAACTTCGAAAGGCTTGAACTACTCAGACTATGACGGTATCACAGCCTATGCCAATACGTATCCTTTCGTCAGGTTCTGGAACTCCATATTTAAGTGTGCACATGCAAATTCATATAATGTATTCTCATCTGTTGTAAGCCAGACATTCAACCTCTACGGGACCAACTATTTCAGCCGCGGCGCTAACAGCAATGTAACATTTGAACCTTCAACAGCAGTGATAGAATCAGGGCTGGTCTTACTTGAATCAGACTCGCCGTCAACTAATATAAATCTTGAGATCATGCCATTAATCAATAAGCCAATCAAGACAAAGTTTCAGGTAGGTGATACAGTCTGGCTGAACAGGTCGGGTCAGATATTGTCCGGCGTTGTACAGAAAACCAGAACGTTGATTGCCAACCCAAATAATGATGCAAGCGGTGTCCAGGTTAACTACTATATGCTTTCTACCATGGGTAATCTGGAGTTCGAAGAATCACAGCTATACCGTACCTTGAACTTCCTTTTGTTCCGTCTCGGAGGTCAACGATTAAATAAATCCACATATGATAACTTGACATCTCTTTTAATCAATCCTGACATGTCGGGTCAAGACTTTTCGGGGTGCGACTTTACCATAGGAGCATCGCCAACATGGGCTCAAGTAATTGCCGATGGCACAGACTTTAGCAACGCCACATTGCCGGGGTCAGTTGCCGCAAAAGGTGATTTTAAGGCAGCAGTTAAATCTTACGACCCCTTACACACAATATGGACCGATGGCAATCCGATCAATTAATAATTTTTGAAATCATAACTATCCACAACAATGGCAATCACAAAGAACAAAAATCAGATCAAGCTCACCTCGGGCAACAACTTCAAGGTGAAGTACAACAACAGCTGGATCACGCTGGGTAATATTGTCGAAGGCGAACTGACGAATGACGAGTCAAGCGAAGAGATTGTGCTGGCAGATAAGAGTGCGGTGGAGATCCCAACCGTGCAGAAGGTCACTTTGAAGATCAAGCTTGCGCAGATGTCAAAAGAGATCCTTGACACCATTGACAACATCTGCGCAGGAACGCTTCCGGGATATTATTACAACGGATACAGCGACAGCAAGCACATGGAATTCTTCTGGCCGGAGATGAAAGGTAGAAGAAACTTCACCCTGAAGATGAGCGGCAAGGATCACCAGGCAATTGACCTGACATTCTCGATCTTTTCGCAGAATGCAAACGCTGCGGTAACACCGAATACCGATCTGCCTTCGGACAAGTATGCAACCGGCGCAAGTCCTGTATCAGGAACCAATCCGTTCTACGTAGTTCTTGAGACTGCCGGAGCTTAAGCGCTCACAAGTGTTATGTAAGATGCCCTGAATCCTGTTTGCTGTCCTCCATGCTGATGCCCGGCTGTAACTATACGCAGTCGGGCATTTTACAAAACAAAACTAATCTAACTTAACCATGCTCAAAAATTTATTTACAAAGCTCTCCGGATCGTCACAGGATCCCGTTCCCTCAACCGAACCAATAGACGGGAAGATCACTTACCAATTCCAGAACGGACTTGTGTGCTATCAGGAAGAACTCTCTCTTGGACAGGACGAACAGCTTGTAGACATACTGATGAACCTCGAGCTTGCGGGCACAGACCTGGAGAATACCAAGCTGAAGGAAATCATCAGCCGGCTTTTGAATGACAATCTGCTTTACAAAATGCTTCAGGTGGTGCTGATCAGCGCGGAAGACAATGAAATTAAGACAGAGGATCTGAAGTCACTTAAGAACTCAGAGCTGGAGGCGGTGATCAAAGATTTTTTTTCTTTAAATCCTACAGCTCGCGACTGGTTCAGGACTATCGGGAGCGGTCTGACTTCCGGGAAGACTCCTTCGGATACCTCGAATTTATAGAAGACATGGAAAAAGAAGCTGAAGGACTACCAAAACCGGCAAGGGAAGATCTTGTGATTTCATTATGCGAAGGCAACTATTCATCCATGCAATTTGAGAATGTGAAAAGATTAAAAGTGTCTCAGGCAGCTATGGTTGTGGTGCACAGAGAGAAAGAAGCTTTTAGGATTTGGAAGCAGAGGGGAGAGACAGAGTGTTAACGACGCCACTTCCACATCTTCTTGTATTCCTTCCAGCCATAGCTGTACAAATTGAGCAACTCGAAGAAACCGAAAATGATGATTCCAAATAATAGTGCTGCAAAAAATTCTTCCATTATATGAATGTTGGTGATTTAAAGCTCTCTTTGTTACTTGACATTAAACCGTTTGGAGAGTCTGTTAAAACGGCAATGAACATTCTTGCTTCATTTGGGAAAACTGCAAAAGATGCAGGAAAGTCCAGCATAATCAAAATCGCAAACAAAGTGACAACTATTGCTAATATTATTTTCATACTGCCTGATATTATGAATTTGAATACATCACGGGTATTTTTTCCCCTTGAGCAAAGCTTTAACGCCCTCTATGCCAAAGCTAAGCCACTGAACGAAAATAACGAATGCAAATACAGCAATAGCGAAAATTATAAGTGCAATAGTCGGTTCCATATTTTTTTGAGAAGATCTCATTTAGCAAAAAAAACAGCAAGGCAGAATTATGTCACAGACAATTGGTGATTTGACACTCCGGTTCATTATTGAGACGTCTGGAGCAGAATCTAAAGTTTATGAGGTAGGGAAATCAATTAAAGCGACTGCTGAAGCTGCAGATAAAAGCCGTAAGACGTTTATAACTCTTTCTGACACACTTCAAAACATTGGATTGAGAGTGCAGGGTGTCCAAGGTATCTTTTCTGCATTAAGAGCGACGCTGGGGCAATTGGTCAACGAGTATAACGCATCTGCAGTGGCAACAGCCAAACTTGAGAATGGTCTTCACAACATAGGTGAAAGTGCTGCAGCTGCCAGCAAGTTGATAGAACAAGCAAACCTATTGCAAACTGTCACTCCTTTTGCGGATGAGGAGATAGCAAATGCTCAAGCAATGCTTACAACTTTTCAAAAGAGCGCTGACGAGATTGAAATTTTGACTCCAAGGATATTGGACCTTGCCGCATCATATATGAAATCCGGAGATGCAGGCATGGATCTTCAACAGGTTGCAGTTATGTTAGGAAAAGTGAATGAAGATACAGTTGGACAACTGCGAAGAGTAGGAGTAGCGTTTTCGAACGAACAAGCTGAGAAATTGAAGTCATTGAAGGGAACTGAGCAAGCAATTTATTTGTCAGAAATCCTTGATCAGAATTTTAAAGGAATGGCTACAACAGTTGGCCAAACAGCAGCTGGACAAATGAAAATATTCCAAAACAGGACTTCGGACCTCAGAGAGGCACTTGGGAAGCTTGTGTCAGACGCTTTGATCCCACTTCTTAATCTTGTCACACCGATCATTCAAACTTTGGCAAGTGGTGGTCCAGTAGTTCAACGATTTACACTTTCTCTCGTTGCTCTTGGTACTGCTGCAACTCTTCTTAACACTACTTTTGGCTACTGGCCATATATTTTAGGAGGAATAATAGCAGCATTTTATTCATTATCAGGTGCTTTTTCAGTCACTGAGACAGAACTCAAAGAGCTTAATGAAGCAACATTAAGCTCACAGGACGTTAACAAAGAGATGAAATCTCTGCTTGATGACCTCGAAATTTCTGCTGATAATATGGAGGAAGCTTACAAAAATATTGGGAATGCAATTGCGTTTATGGACGCAAAGCAGTTAGAGTCAGCGAAAGCATTCATCGTAGCAGAAAAAGCAAAGGTACTAGCCTTAATTGAAAGTCGGAAGCAATATCAACTCAATCAGTTTGCAGAAATGGATTTTGTACCCCCTGATAAAGGCGGTTCGCTTGAAAATACATTAAAGTTGACTTATGGCGCAGACCTGGAAAAGTTTGATGAACTATTAGCCCAGATTGACTCAAAACTTAAAGTTATAAGCACTGATAGCGGGAAAGATGTTTCAAAAGGCATAGTATCAAAGACAGGTGAAGCGGCGAAAAATTCATTAACATTCCTTCAGGAATTGACAGAAGAAATTGAGAAGCTTAAAGCTCAAATGGGTAGCCAATCTGAAGGTGAGAATTTTGTTGCAGGACTATATAAGAAGTTGCAAGAACTTGAACGTGAGATTGAAAGGATAAAAGGCGTTAATAAATTTGGCATAGAAGGCTATGCCAAACGTGAAATATTGGAATCGTCCTTAAAAGAGATAGACAATATTCGAGTCACAGAGAAAAAATCAGGACCTAAGTTTTACGAAAATGACAAATCAAAGATTGAGCCAGAAATTGAAGATGCAAAGGATGAAAGGGCTGACCAGATCTTCCAACAATCCCTCTCTCTCGCCTCGCAGATCTCTTCCGTGCTTGGTATAGGAGCTGATACATTTGCCGGCAAGCTGCTCAGTGGACTTCAGCAGGGGCTGTCTCTTGCCAACAGTTTTGCAAGTCTTTTATCACTTGTACTAAAGGTTTCAAGCGGCGGCATATTCGGTCTGCTGGGTTTTGCATCCGGCGGCTCGGTACCGGGTGCAGGATCAGGCGATACAGTACCTGCAATGCTCACACCGGGTGAATTCGTGATCAGGAAATCGGTTGTAGGCAAACTTGGTACAGGATTCTTTGAATGGCTCAACGGCGGCGGGATGTTAAGCTCAATGGTTGGGAAGTATGCTACCGGCGGGCTTGTGTCACAGCAATCAGGCGGACCGGCTCAGGTTTATATTATCAATCCGAAGCTTCGCGGCAATGACATTGAACTTGCCCTTAAGCGAACAAATAAAATCAACGGCAGAAGGCTGACGTGAGTACGCTTGTCAAGACATACAGAGTTGCATCCGGAGAACTGAAGTTTGAGTTCGTGTATAATCCATCGCTGGGGTCTCTAACTGACTTCAGTATCGTCGATGTGTCACCGCTCAGATACGGATATGACTCTGATGATCCGAAGTCAATCTCAATATACCCAGCAAATATTGATATAGTGATTGATGATCTTGCCGGCGATAACCACACTAACTTCAGACAATTCTACAGCATTTATAAAGCTGTATTCCCGTTCAATCATTACATTGTTTTGCACCTGATAATATCTCTCAACGGCGCAGTAATCTTCAAGGGACTTATAGATGAAGTCAGCAATGAATATGATTCCAAATCAGTAAAAGTCTCATTCGTTGACGGGCTCAATTGGAGCAAGAGCGTAAACATTGGCAATCCATACTATTTAGATCACTTATCTACGTACAATGTTATTCCAAGAGTTCAGAACGGTAACGCAATCGCTTACGGATTTACAGGCGTTTATTACACAGGAGGAAAAGGTTATTCGGTCAGGGACACTATAGCTGGCGGAGACAAAGATGTTAATCTTGAGCTTGTGATAAGAATGCTTATTCAATCATTGCGTTCTGATCTTAATATCGAATTTCAGAATGATTATAAGTTCGGTGATGAAGGAGTGTCAATCAACGACATGGTTGGAATCCAGCAAGTTAATTTAAGAAGAGTGATGAGCAATTTGTTCGGACGGTATGTAGTGATTTATAAACAGCCGGGACTTCATAACAATATGCATTATCGCGAAGGACAAGATCCGGAGTACTGCAAGTTGGAATATTGGGATCTTGTTTTTGAAGACGAATTATATGTGTGCTACTATCACAATTGGGATGGGACTTATCCGGCAATAATATCAGGACAGAAATATCAGAAAGGCGTGGACAGTAAAACAGTCGCGGAAATACTGAAGCTGATCGCAATCAATTTGTTCAGCTATTTCGGACTTAAAGGAGCCAACACTTTCTTCTTCCGCCACAAAAGATATTCATCTTCCGCAACCCCGCTGAGCGGGATCCGGTCAATGTCCAAGTCGCTTGCAATTGACAAAGTGAATGAAGTGGTCATTAAGGATTACTACAGTGACAACTACGCAAGGAAAGGTAACAATTACAATATAGATGATCAGTCGATTGAATACAAAATCCCTCTGAATGCATTCAGAACACTGTTTGGCTGGGAGTACCGTTTGAACTACTTTGCAGCAGGACAAGTGAAGAGCGTAATCCATTTCTACGACCCTTATCTGCAGATCAGAGACATCCCGCAGGAATTGTTGTCAAGCGCCGAGTGGCAATCACACAAAGACCATCTGAATCAGTATGAATTTGAACTGGCAGGAATAGATTACCACATGGACAAGACTTATTCTGTTAACCAGGACAATTATACCGGGCTTGTCAGACCAATAACAATTGAAAAAGATCTTCTCAACGAAGTAACTCAAATGACAGCATTGGAGATATGAACAGTCGGAACGGAGTATCGAAGGAATTCAGGTTCAGGGTAGAAGATCCTGTAACAAGGACCAGCATAGTTATTGATTTCTCCTTCAAATACCAGGCGATGAAGTACTGGACTGTAGAGAAGTGGATAACACACACTGACATTGGCGGAGCTGACAGACAGAAATTTCTGTATCTGCATCATTACTTCCAGATTGACTGGAACCAGCTTATTGGCGGCGCTGACGCTGATCAGCTCTCACGTGTGCGCAATGCTGAATTCAGGGGGGCAAGATTATTCCTGACTCCCCATACGGATGTTGCATTCAGGGAGTTTGAGGTTTACAGCGTAAAGGAGTCGGGTGGATCCCAGATAGAGTTCTCACAGTTCATGAACCAACCACATTCACCGGGTAACAAAGGTACTGTGATCACTTACAAGACAGTGAATCCATATTACCAATGGGAGATCGTTGACCCGTCAATACAGCAAGGCATAATTTCAAGAATCTTTCAACTAATACAGGGATGAGTTCAATAACGATATATCTCACAAATTCTTCGGGTGTGCCGCTTTCGGGACAGACCGTGAAGCTCCGAAGAGCAGGACTTAGCAACTTCGGCACTGATTACCTTA
>CALEVL010000136.1 GCA_937924675.1 uncultured Ignavibacteria bacterium
TTGGGAACACCAACAACGGCGAAACAGCCAATTGTGTTTGATATTTCCGCCCCTGCTGGTTTTCTCCGAGTGAAACGAGGAGTCACCAACAGGCATAACACCTCTTTTCAATCTTTTCACTTTTAGGGTAAGTTGTTGGTGACCCAAAAGTTTGCATTACACTTTTTGAGAATTGTAACTCTCTACTTCGCAAACTTTTGGGAACACCAACAACGGCGAAACAGCCAATTGTGTTTGATATTTCCGCCCCTGTTGGTGTTCTCCGAGTGAAACGAGGAGCCACCAACAGGCATAACACCTCTTTTCAATCTTTTCACTTTTCCTGCCGTGTTGGTGTTCCAAAAAGTTTGCTTGAAGAAGTTTGGAGTAAGAACAAAGAGAATACAAACTTATTGGTCACCAACAACAAAAAACTGCACTACCCGCAGCGTCACCGGAAAATCATCAGGAGACACTGCGGAGACAAGTGTAAAATTCAAAATACGGGTACCAATTCCATAATTAACTATGTGGCAATTGGCCCGAAACAATAAAATAAAATCTGGGATCAAAGCTCACAATTAATATTTGTATATTTGCATGCAATTGAAAATTTAGAAAAGCTTCACTATGGACTGTATAAATACTTTGGATAAGGAAAAAATAAATGTTACCTGAGCCGCTGGAACGAAAAATCTCTGGAGTGAGATTCAGTTAAGCAGATTCAATTGATGAGGATTGGATAGAGCCAAGTGCAGTTGCAGCAAAAACGATCTCAGCTTAACTTAGCTCATTGATGTCACAGATGGGAGAAGAAGCTAAACGATTTTTATACCCAAAGATAAATGTTACAGACTTTGAATTGTTTATAAAACTTATACATTTAACTGAACTATGAAAAAATTATTTCTACTATTCGCGGCATTTCTTCTTGTGACAGTCACAGCTACAGATTCAATTTCACAATACGGACATAGCAGAGGCCATGTAAATACTGATTTCAACTCACCTGTATGGAAAGGGAGATTCACAGATATTCCCGGAAGTGCCTTTTCCTGCGGTGAGGATTATACTTATACATATACCGGTGTGATTCCATGTTATGTGGATAGCGTACCCAATACTCCTTTTTATTGCCTGGATCTTTGTACAGGAATTAGTCTTGGTGATTCTATCCGTGACTCTGTATCCAATCAATTTCCGCAGGCAATTTATATAACAAATACTTACTATCCTTCCCATACAGGATATGCAGGAGAACTTCCCGATCCAAAAGATGAAGCTTGCGCAGTTCAATTGGCAATATGGCATTTGAGAAATGCATTGGTAATTGATTCTGTAAAAATGTATGGCGGAGATGTAGGTGGCGCAGCTATCAGAGCACGTGCGCATACAATAGTTAACGAAACAATTGGAATCGGATACTTTGATTTAGTACCTACTCTGCAAATCCTGCCGGCAACAGATCCAAATGACTTTTACATCAGAACACTCGATACTGCCGGAAATCCTGTAGCAGTAAATAACATTATGCTTTCAATTTCCTACGGAGGTTCATTAAGTACTGCGACTGTAAATACAGACCATACAGGTAATTCTCCTGATGTAATTGTTAGCGGGCCTAGTCACGGAAGTTTGATCGAAGCAACAGCCAGAGTTCCAGTTCAGGGAGGGGCTACTTATTCAGGCTTGAATGATATAATACAGCTTCTTGTGTTAGGCAAGACTACTACAGTTTTAAAAACTGTTAGTATGGTTTGGGGCAGATTACCGGTTGATTTATCTTCTTTCACTGCATCTGTAAACAACAGAGATATAAATCTGAACTGGAGTACATTAACTGAAAGTAATAATTCCGGATTTGATATTGAAAGAAAAGCTTTTATCGCAGATAGCTGGACTAAAGTCGGAATTGTAACAGGAAACGGAACAAGCAATGTTGCTCACGATTATACATTCTGTGACAAAAATCTTACATCAGGAATTTACAGCTACAGATTGAAGCAAAAAGACTTCAACGGTAATTTCGAATATCACAATCTTAACGGAGAAGTTGTTATCGGAATACCTAATAGCATACAATTGTTTCAGAATTATCCGAATCCTTTCAACCCTTCAACAACAATCAGCTTTGACCTGCCTGCTGCAGGAATTGTTACCTTAAAAGTTTTCAATACATCAGGCAGAGAAGTGGCTGCATTGGTGAATGAAGTAAGATCAGCAGGATATTACTCCGTGAATTTTGATGCCTCGAATCTTTCGAGCGGCGTATATTATTACAGACTTGAAGCAAACAGTGTCAGCAAAGTCATGAAAATGGCAATAGTAAAATAATTTACTAAGTGTCATTCTCAGTTTACAACCTTAATTGGTCAAACTAATTGGCAGCGTTATGTCAAATTCTTAACAGCCGGAGGCATCCATTTGCCTTTCAGCATTTCATCCTTTGGCCAGTAAACACGGATCAGCAAGTTGAATTCACCTTTAGGAGCAGGAAGCCAGTTTGATGTTTTCTCCCCTCCCGGATCATCAGTCTGAATGTAAATCTGCGTAGATCCGTCTTCATTTGTTTTAAGGTTACTTCTGTCACCAAGAGTATAGCGATTAATGGGATTATCTACAAAGTAACCCTCGGCATCATACATTGTAAGTGACCAGAAGGCGTTTGCAGGCGGAGTCATACCACTTTCAAAATAAAGAGTATATTTGTCAGAGCCGTTGAGTATATCTCCGTTATCATCAAACTTGCATGACGGATAGATCGCATCTTCCCTTAGATTTGCTCCGAGTCCGAAGATTGCCGTCTGTGCCCTGCTTACATAATCTGTTCCGTAAGTTCCAATGACCTTTCTTCCCAGATTCCATCCGTTGACCAAATCCTGCTTTCCCATTTCAGCCTGCTCAAAACCAGAGAAAACTTTCTTCGGAATATTTTCAATTTCAGTTCTTTCCTCCTCAGTGAAATTCTTCAGCTCAAACTTAATCCCCTGCCCTATGCCAACCGATCTGAATCTCTCCATAGAAAATTTGTCATTTTCAGGAGCCGGATACTTTGCAAGCAGTTCATTCATGTAGTTGAAATATTCTTCGACCGGCATGTTTAATACCAGCTTGTTCGGGTCGCCTGTAGGAACATTAGGGTCTGACTTAGGAGCAGGTGTTTCATAGCTCTTGCCAAATGTACTAAGCGGAGTGAGGCTGTATTTCTTTTGCAATGGGACAACAACGCTTTCTCCGTCTTCCTTGCTGTTCACCTGTGTTCTTCCAATGATCCACACAAAGTCAGTTGGTGACTTGATCTGCTTCATTCCACCCGGAACTTCTCCGTTCCACTTAGGTCCGCTGATGAGAAAATCACCTGCACCATTACCTGTAGTTCTTGAACCGGGTGAAGCAAAGATGTTTGTGTAAGCGTCAAGCATTGGCATCATGTAGTACCTACCGTTTGTATCAGGAAGCGAAAGTACTAAAGGTTCTCTTGTAAGATCAAGACATGCTGAAGAATAGAATGTATCAGCATTTGGTCTGACTACATTTCGGAAACTTGCGTCAGGAAATGCAGACAAGTTTCTGAATGTATTAACAGGCGCATACATTGGAGAGCCGGCCGGATCGGTAAGTTGCCGTCTTGTGATATCCATGAGAATTAACGGCACGCCGTAAACAAACGCATCATAAATAATTTCAGTTGTCTTGGCACTTGAAGATAACGAAGAATTCATTTTTTAATTCAGAAAGTTGTGACGAAAAAGTTGCTCAATATTTATAACATTGAGTAAAATCTCAATGCATATAACCACAAACGTCTGCCTTCTAATTGACCCATGGGTTTTGCAAACATTCCGTCTTTGCAGAGTTACCCGCCGACTTTGTACAATTAACACGCATTAATGTTTCTTTGATGCGGGAACTCTGCGTAAATGGATTTAATGAATTCGGATTCAAGCATTTCTTTCCGCAGAGACTCAACGGAGACAAATAGAGCAGCAGAATAAAATTATCATCTCAACAAAATATGCAGACACCGACTTTTAGATTATCAAATCACAAAATTTATTCATTCGGACAGTTTGAGAGCTAATGGGGTAAAATCTTACTGAACAAAAGTTCAAAATCACTTTTTCCAAACGA
>CALEVL010000137.1 GCA_937924675.1 uncultured Ignavibacteria bacterium
GTTGTTTCATGTGGGGTCAGGACTTTCGTCCTTCCGTCCCCGCAGTGTCACCCGGTTATTTTCCGGGGACGGCTGCGGGAATGGAAATTTCTACTTTACAAGAGTCATACGTCTCACGCCAATCTGCTTTCCGTCAACATTCATTGAGTAAAAATAAACACCGCTTGAAAGATTACTCGCATTGAAAGAAACAATATAACTCCCCGCAGTCTTGAACTCATTCACAAGCGTATTCATCAGCCTTCCGGAGATGTCGTAGATCTTCAACTCAATATTTCCATCAACCGGAAGGTCATATTTAATATTGGTTACCGGATTGAATGGGTTTCGGTAGTTCTGATGCAATGCAAACTCAGATGGTGTTCCCGTTATGTTTGATGTTTCAGGAGATCTTCGTTCGCCTTTTGCAATCATAACAATGTCCTTCATCCTGTCGGCTTCCATCTGTTGTTTGCTCAAGCCCTTCGAGCCAAAAATATTCCTTCTTGCTTTGTCGTATTTCAACTTAATGATCTCACTCTTTGCGGTCTCCGTGTTTGCAACCACATCGTCTGAATGAATATCCGCAAGTTTGCTGTCTGCTGTTTTGCCAGACTTACTCCCGCTTTCTTTCTCAAACTGCCTCTTTAGTTTTCTCATCACGGGGTCGTCTGAAATTGCTTCAGACAATCTGTTCAGTCCAGCATTCTCATCTTTGCTCTTTATTCCTAATTCGTAATTCCTAATTCTCAATTCTGCTTCTCCTCCTCCGCTGCCGCTTCCTATCAATGCCTCTATCTCCGCATAGTTCCATGATGCCGAGAGTCGTATGTCCGGATCAGGATAGTACAGCGCTATGAATTCATACCAGTTCATCGCATCGTCATAGTTGTCGAGTTCAAAGTTGCACATTGCTATTACATCTCCGGCAAGATATTCAAATTGCATGTCATACAGATTGCTTGCCACTTTGTCTTCGCAATAATTGATAAGATTGCCGAAAAGAATGTTGCGGTTATTCTGATTTGCGCTTGTATCAAGATAGA
>CALEVL010000138.1 GCA_937924675.1 uncultured Ignavibacteria bacterium
AGATGGATTGAGGGCATAAATTTTTTCAAGCTCCACACCGGGGTGAAGCCATGGTCCGTCTGAACCAAAGAGAATCTTGCTTGCTCCTGCCCTGCTTAGGGCTTCACTTAGTAGGTCAAATCTTCTTATACCTGACGTGTCAGTAAATATATTGGGAAATCTTGTTAAAGGATCTATGAAAGTTTTCTGAGCACGCCAGTCATCCGCAAAACTTCCCAGATGCGGTATTATGAAATTTACATCAGGATACTCGTTTGCAATAAGATACACTTGTGAAATTTCTCCCATAACATCATAGAGAACCGGCAATGAAAAATATTTCGCAGTCTCGCAAATTTCCCTGGATATGCTTGCATCATATCGATGAACCTTTATTCCGCAGAATTGATATCCAACAATCGCTTTGCTAATCAAAGGGAAAACTCGGCCGGCATCCCTTCGTGCGTGTACAAAAGCAAAACCGTAGAACTTATCCCTATTTGATGAGACTATTTTTGCCACATTATAGTTAGCCTTAGCGTAATCAGAATGAAATACGGAGAACAAAACAGTTTGTGAAATATTATACTTATCTGCGTATTCCAAATATTTACCTAAGGGCGCATTTGTATCCCAAGGTCCAGACAATCCGTTACCTTTGCCAGCATGGCAGTGTGAATCTATTATCATTTTTATGAATTGTTCAGATTGAATGTATAAATTCATCCAAGAATTGTTGTTCAGCTTCTGGATCAGAGTTAATGACCAAAGTTTATTTACTGAAAGAAATTGATTTCAATCAAGCCAGATTCAATGAGCTGAAGTTAAATCCCGTTAACCAACAATTTAAGCACTACTCTTTATTATGGCAAAGTGGCTAGTGGAATTAACTAAACCATCCGGCCCTAAAGGAATTCTACCATAAGAAACAGAATCACTTAAGTTACCTCCAATTACCTCTGCAGAACTGCCAGTGACCCTTACAACAAAATCTCCATGTGTCCCTGGTTTGTCGGGTGCTATGTTTTCGTAGGTAAATGAAGAACTGCCTCTATTTTGAACGACAATGTCTCCTGCTTCAGGTTTCCTTTCACTGATTCTATAAGCCTTGAACGGGTTTGTGTTGTTTTGCTCACGGTTCAACTTAGCATAATAAGTGTAAGTTGAGTGTGCGCCACTATATCTGAAATTGTTTCCTCCTCCTGCTTTCTTGACAACCCATGAGATGAATGCGGCACTCCAAGCAAGGCTATTTGTGAAACCATATATAGAACCGGTACCTGTTAGCCAATAGTCCTTCAATGTTTCCCTAATAGATGCATCAGTTTCCTTAGTATTCCCTTTTCCCCACTTATTCCATTCCTGTATTGCAACGTTTACGATATTACTCCTTAAGCTACTTAATCCCGGTTGAGGAGTATAGACTGTGGGTGGTGTAGTAGTAGGAGGTGAAACACCCGAACCCGGGGGACTGCCTGCACCCGCTCTCAATAAGGCAGCCTCGGTATTTGGTCCTACAATTCCATCAACCAATAATCGAGCTTTAGTCTGAAAGCTCCTTATCGCACTTCTTGTTTTAGGACCAATTATTCCGTCAACACTTAATCTCAGTTTCATAATCCTGTTGAGCGAAGACTGGACCCACTTAGCATAGACTGCCGATGATCTATTGATTTCAAATTCAGTTTCGTGGTCCCATTCATACTGGAAAATTTCAGGATATAATACCATTTCGTTTTTGTCAAATTGTCTGTTGTAATCCCTTCTCATGTCTGTTTCCTCTTAAAATTTTTGGAAATTCTCAATTTGATTTTGCATCTTCTGATAGATCAGAACAGATGGCAGAAGATCTCTTGTATCGGTGAAGACATTATATTTTGAATTGTCAGCTGAAAGGTCAACGCCGGTTACCGTGTTGTACCTGTGAATATAAGTCTGAATAGTATCTCTGAAATAACTTGCCCATGCCTTGGCAGCTGCTTCATTCATAGCCGTCCAGTTTATAAATCTAACAGAAAGCAAAATTATTTCGCCTTTCTCTGCAAGATCATTGAATACGCGAATTGATATTGGATTCCATCCTTGTAAGCCTTTCATAGCATCAACTCTTCTCATCCAGTCAGCACCGTATGGAATCAATGGTCGTTCTCTCAAATAGTCTCCAATCTCTGAACGGTTGAGAATCTGTTGTTCAATCAAGATTTCAATTCTTGCCTGTCTTGCAAAATAAACCGCCTGATTTACATCTCCTTTGGCAAGGATAAGATTCAAATCCTGCAAAGCAGTAAGAACCGGAAAAGCGTTGGCATTGATAGTATTGTCATCTGCCTGTTTGAAATATGCTGAACACTCCATTAAGAGCTTATTGAATGCGGAGTGAAATTCTGAACGAACATCAGTTGCACGCAAGTTCCTTCTCGATGACAATATGTAACCGTACTGGTTCTGATACTCAAGTGACCGTTCTTCAGGTATTAGTAGTTCACCAATTCTCAAATCCCTAATGTATCCTGTCAGCAAATCGTTGACTGGTCTAAGAGGATCAAGAGTAAGGTTCATTAGTTTCTCTGTCCATTTTCCGGGCTTATTGCGATACCTCTCAGTAATTGCAAAAAGTGTCTGACAAGTGAACCCTTCTTCAAGCCAATAATTATATATCAGCTCCAATGCAAACGGGTAATCGTGATTTGCAACATTCAGTGTCTTATATAGATCACAGATTGGATTTGACAGATCACTGCAGTTTGCAAAGTTATAACTTTTCTCATCATTTGGGAACCATTCTTTCATTTTGTCTGTAACAGATTTCTTTAGGTCACTATATTGTTTCTTATTTTTCGCTTCTTTCTCAATGTTGTCCTGTACTGTTTTGTGCATTCCGATCAGATTTCCGAACAAGTCATCGGCTGTAAATTCGCCTGCCGGTCGTTCATTTGATTTTAGCTTAACATCAAATGAACTATTTGTTACATTTATTGCCATTGGATCATCTGAACTATTTGTTACCTTTACTGTCACTGGGGATTTCGGGTCCTTGAAATCGGCAGTGTCTATTTTAACAGCACTTGCCAATTCAACTTTTGTTATATCTCCTTGCTTGTTTTCTTCTTCCATCATTTAAGTGTTTAAGTTTTTGAAATATTATCTTTGTGATGCCCACCTGTTCAATTGACGCTTGAGCAAATGGCTTTCTTCACTTGAGCTTACTGCTTGATCGGCCTTTGCCTGGCCAAGAATCGCAAATACTATAATCGGACTCGTTCGATCAATTAAGTACGGATTTCTCTTCCATGTTTGATAAGCTTCTCTAAAAGTCTTAGGTTGTCTATCCTGGATTTGAAACAAGTCAATCAGCCGTTTTCCTTTCAATGATTCCGGCTTGTTATTTATTACTAAATCAACGAATCTGTCCATTTCATTTCCCAGTTGATTAAGAATTAATACCTGCTCTTTTGGCAGTTTATCATGCGGATAAAATGATTCCCAAAGCTTCCACAGATTGTCCCACTGTTCATCCGGAAAAAGTTTTCTGCCAAAAGTGCAGCTTAACATTACACGAATATATGGAGCAGGATGCGGATCGGCGAGATCAAATCGGAACTGAAAATAACTGGGTAATGATACTACTCCCATTAAGCCGATAGTTGAGCTAATTCCTAACTGCGCAAGTGCCCAAAAGTCAGCAATGATTTCTGAGATCCATCTTTCATAATATTTCCATGCTGTATGATTGACACCTGTTTCTTGCTTCACTTTGTTGATGTCACCTTTGAGAGATGGAATTAGATCGAGAAGGGCAGCGCCTTGATGACCAACCTCATGAATCAAAGATGATGCGATACCATTGCCCACCATTCTCTCTCTTGGAATTTGAATCACTGCTACCGGATTTTCATCTCCTCCCGGCAGACGTGTTCTTGCTCTCCTAATTGCTGCGCCATGTCCACGGTCAAGATATACCATTAAAGATGGTGCTTCGTAGTATTCACTTCCAATCTTCAGTCCGTCTTCAGCCAAGACATCTAACCCGGATAACCAAATACCAACTTCGTGCTCACTTCTCTGTGACATTACGTCAGCGAAGATGTCTAATTGGTCGAGTATCTGGTTATATCTTAGTTTTAGCACTGTAAAACGAGTCTGAAGATTTTCTTCAGTGGAGTTGTTTGCTTCTTCAGATTTAAGAAATGTAATGAATTGTCTTATCCCGTTTCTTAGTTCACTCTTTCCGCGATCTAATAGCTGCGTAATCAGTTTAAGTGCGTGTGATGAAACCGAGGCACTTCTAACCATTGGCATTGTCAATTCAAAAGGTTTCATTTCTTCTAATCTTATTAATAAAGATTTGGATTCTGAAATTAGAAATTCTTTAGCAAACAGTCTTTTATCTGACATTAGAGTTCAATAAGGGAATGAATTCAAAACTCAAAGTATTCCTGGTCTGGAGCAAGAGTTGAATTTCCGCTACCTGAAGCACCGACACCTGAAGCTTGAAGTTGCGAGGATAATCTCTGTACGGAATCTTCAAGTCTCAAAATTCTTTCAGCAAGCATTTGATATCCACCGCCCGTCGGACCTCTTCTCCTGAGCAGTCCGGGTGCGAATTTTCGCGCTGCATTGGTTGTTGCTGAACGTGCTGCATCTCCTGGTCGCTGAGATTGATTGGCAGAAGCTGCTTGCCTTGCAGCATTTCCGGCAAATCTCACATAGGCTTTCGCAGTTTCAAACTCTCTATCTTCCTGGCTAAGTCCTTCAAGCTCAAGCTCAAACATGTTAGAAGCCGCACTTCCAAGTGCTCCACCGATTGCTGTTCCCAAGCCGGGTGCCACAAATGTGCCCAAAGCGCCTCCCGCAATTGGTAGAGCTTTTTTAGCAATTCCTTTTAACATCCCTCCAAGAGCTTTTGCTGTACCTGAACGCATGAATTTACTTACTCCTCCTACGGCCTTCTTAAACAGCTTGCCAAGAAACATATCAAGTTCTGCTTCGTTAGTTACTGAAAGCAGTTCAGAAGCCAGTTCCATTTGGCTCGCTTCACTAAATGTTCCTTCCATACTGTAAACCTCTCCCTGTGTTCCATTTGAGTACTCAAATTCCTGATAGATCTCACCGAAATACTCAGGCTGAAGTTCAAATTCGTTTTGCTCAAAATTGTTTTGAAAATTTTTCATTTCTGGGATTTTTATTTTTATTGAATTGTACTTACTACAAGTAATATCAATTACCGTGCCAAAGTGAATTCTGCTTGTCTTAGTTATTAGTGTCCGTTCAGCCGCGAAAAATTATTCATCAATTTCATAACTATAGGACTGATTGTGAATAAATTTTCGCAATGATAACATCCGATCGGCACTTGGATGTAAGAGCGAAGTGGCTTAAGTAGAATAAATAATGTCCATTTCTTAAAGCGGTTATAAACTTCAGAATGAGATCGAAATCTACACTCTATAAATCGAGTAATGTGTCAACTGAGCAGTTTAAAAATTATGCAAAGGAATGGATCTCATTTAGTAATTAAGTATAGATATTGAATAATTAATTAATATCGTAAAATGAATGAGGCAATTTAGGTTCAGATAAATAAACTTGTAACAAAAAGCACTCTTGCATCGCGTAACAAATCACTGGATGAAGGCATTCCCGCATCAGGATATCATCTCCTGGCAATTGATACCTCAAATGAGATTCCCTCACAAATAAAATTTTCCGAAGAAATCGAATTTTGTAAGAATTTTAGTGGAGTAATTTTACTTTCCTTTGTCTCAGTAGTATTTTTCGATGGGAGTTCTTTCAATGCAAATCTTATCCATTGTATTTGTGTCCACTACAAAAATAATGCGGCCAAAAATATTGTGAAATTCCAGAATCTGTAATTGTTAATCTTTTGGTCTTCGTTCAGTAAATATTGATTAACCAAGATTGTGATGAGCAAGAAGAAAAGAGGAAGTCCAAAGTGGAATTTTGGAATTTGCGAAAGTATTCTAAAATATTTTTTCATAATCAGATTAAATTTGCTTTGCATTAAGCTTTACTGGTGCTTCAAGATCTGAAAAAATGGGGTTCGCTTATTGAAGCGTTTTATTGCGAGAAATGTCAGTCAAACCCCACCCGCACCTGCCCGTTCATCAGCATTGGCAAAAGCCAGTCGCGGAGATGGGAGAGTTTTTGCCATTGGTGACAATCCCCTGATTGTACAATCCAAGTTCTGATTGCACACTACTTCCAATGGCCAAGCTCTCTTGCTATTTAGTTCGTTCGAAAGTGACAATAATATTCTTTTCCAGTTTGGCTATCGCGTTTCTGGCATTGAGTATCGCTTGATAGTTCTTCTTTTCTCCTGGCATTCGGCTCTGTCCAATTATGATGTTAATCTCTCTTGATATTTCAAGGTAGATTATCCTTTTCTTCTCTCTAACGTAACATGCCCAAGCTGTGGAAAGCAGATCTGAGGATGCATCATCTAATTCGTGTAATTGATCTTCACTCAATGCAGCATTTAGGTATTCGGCATGATAATTTAATAATATTCTAGACAGGTTTCCGCACTTTTCTCTAACCTTTACTCTTGGCCTTAACCAAAATTCCAGGAAATACTGTGAAAGGATAAATACTCCCACACCAGATAATACTGTAACAAGAGCTGTTGACAAGTTTTCCATGTTCAATAAATAAGTTTGGTCAATTAATCTGTTCTGATACTTTTGGGGCTACATCGCTTATAGGCTTTCACCCCACCCGCACCTGCCCGTTCATCAGCATCGGTAAGAGCCAGTCGCGGAGATGGGAGAGTTGTTGGTTTTCGATTTCAGTGTTCATCGTCATTTCAAACATTGGTGCGATTATCTTTTCAAGCCTTTGCGTCAACTCTATGGTTGGAATGACTATCCTGCTTTGCTGCAAATGATCTTGTGTAATGTGACCCATTGTTGTCTTTCGATTCTCGGCCATCATTTTAAAGTGTTGCAGATAGTTTAAAAGTTGAAAGTAGTAGAACGATTTTGGATACTTGTCAGATGTTACTTTGAAAATATGCTGATTCAGTGCGCCTTTTCCACCAGTCCAGATCTTTATTTCTAAAGATGCTGACCAAGAAAATAGTACATCTCCATTTTCGACTATCGCTTTTTTCGGAATATCAGGACGAACAAGTTCTGTGTTTGACGAAAACCCTTCGTTCATTTCTCGGATCTTTATGACTTTCAAAGATTCATCATTGATTGGTCTGTATTTTTGACAGGGCAAGCCATTTACATATTCTGCAATATCCAACAAGGTGCCCACCCCCCACCCCTCCGGCACATGCCTCTTCAACTCCTCATTCCACACCATCTTGCCGCCGCTTGATTTGTAGGGCTTGCCGTTGGCATCGGGAAAATCAAACTGCACAAACCAGTAATCGTATAAAGTCTTTGCCATTGACTCCAGCTCGGCGTTGATGCGGTTGTTGAGTTCGATCTTGGAGTCTAAAGAGGAAAGGACTGAGGCGATTTTTTGTTGGTTTTGAATGTCTGTGTTAGGTATAAGAAAGTCCAGAATCTGATCCTTGTCTCCACGAGGCATTTTCGTTCCCTTCGAGCCTCTCATCATATGTATGAAGAATTCATCACCAAACATTGAGTAATAGATGAACTTTGGATTAAATCCATCTTTGACTTCAAATACTAAAACATCGGCAGAACAACCTCCACTCTTGTCTGCAAACCAAATCTTTTTTAGATATGGACGAATGTTACCAACCAATATGTTATTCTCAACATAAGAAGGCATACTGTCACCTTTTGGCGGAAGTCCCGAAGCTAAAACTGCACCATTCTTGTTTTGCAATAAGTTATCGGTAGTTATGAAATTTTCAAGATTGACTTGGTCCGCGCCAATTCTCTTAGTCGAGTAATTTACTGCTTCTGATAGTCTGACGAATTTATTCACTTAATTAGACTCTTTAAGTGTTTTTGAATCTCCTTTTCTAGGTTTCTGCTTTCACCAAAAAAAATATCTAGCATCTTGCTGAACTCCTCCATCTTCTCCTCAAACTCCTCCTTCGTAATATCCACATACTCAATCTTCACCTCAAAATACTGCCCCGCGCTGAGTGAGTAGTTCTTCTCCTTTATCTGCTCGTAAGAAACCACTACGGTAAAGTCTTCCACAGCTTCGTGCTTGTTGAATGTGTTTATGATCAGATCTTCCTCTTCGGGCGAGAGAAGGGTTTTCTGATTCTTTCCTTCTTTAACTTTTGTTCCGAGCTTGGATGCATCCATCAGAACAATGTCGCCTTTTGTATTTGCCTTGTCTAAGAACAGTATGGAAACGTTTGTGCCGGTGGTTGCAAATATGTTGCTCGGCATGCTTACAACGCCGCGGAGCATTCTGTCCTCAACGAGCCGCTCACGGATCTTCTTCTCAATCCCGCTCTGCGCAGTGATGAATCCTGTCGGCACTACAATCGCCGCCCTGCCCTTTGCGGATAAGGAAAACATTATGTGCTGTATGAAAAGCAGATAGATCGCCATCTTGTCCTTGTCCTTCTTCGGCACATTCGGCAATCCGGCAAAGAAGCGCTCGTGATTATGCTTGGTATCAAGGTCGGCTACGTAATCGCTGAAGTCAAGCTTGAACGGAGGATTGGAAACGATATAATCAAATGTCTTAAGCTTATCGCCGTCTTTATGAAACGGCGTAAGCATCGTGTTTCCCTGTATGATGTTCTGAATGGAGTGCACGAGATTGTTGAGGATGAGATTGAGTCTCAGCATGCCTGATGATTTCTGTGAAATGTCCTGCGAGTAGATCGTGCATTTGTCTTCACCTATGGCATGCGCAAGGTTCATCAGCAATGTGCCTGAACCTGCGGCAGGATCGTAACAGGTTACATTCTTTACGGTCTTGTCAACAAGAATCGAAGCCATGATCTTTGCAACTGCATGCGGCGTGTAATACTCCGCATACTTGCCGCCGCCGTCTTTGTTGTAATCCTTTATGAGGTATTCAAAAATGGTAGAGAAGAAATCAAACTTGAGAGTGAAAATTTTCTCAAAGCTGAAATTTACCAATTGGTTAACAATCGCCCTGCAAAAGTCATCGCGCTTGGAACTGTCTGTAATGTAATTGCTGATTTCGTCAAACAGAATTATCCTCGCGCCTGTGCCGGTCTTAACCGCAAAGATGTCGTTGTTGTAAATTGCAATGTCGCGCAATGTGTCGTCAAAGAGTTTCGCAAAGTCTTTCGTGTTCTGATTGTTGAACAGGTTAGACAAGTAATGCTCCCTCTTCAGCTTCGCGCTGTCGGGGTTCATGCGCATCAGTAGCATTTCGTATTGCTTGTCGGAATATTTTGCAATTTCCTGTTCCCAGTTTTCGGCTTTCTCTAAATTGGGATCAAGCTGTTTGAGCTCATAACCGAACTTGTCGTTCATGAACTTATACAGGAACACCTGCGTAATAATCTTGAATTCATTGCCGTCGTTCCCGAGTCCGTGAGATGCGCAGATTGCCTTGAGACTGTCAATCAGCTCCTTTGTCTTTGCGGTAAATTCCTGTGCTACCATGCCTGCACTCCTTTATATTCGTCCATGTATTCTTTCACGAGTAAATTATTTA
>CALEVL010000139.1 GCA_937924675.1 uncultured Ignavibacteria bacterium
AACTTTCAACTTTTAACTTTCAACTTTTAACTTTCAACTTTTAACTTTCAACTTTTAACTTTCAACTTTCAACTTTCAACTCTCATCTCTTCCCGAAGGGACCCCTTTGGGGCAATTCTCAGCTCATTTATATTCCGCCACAACATCATCCGTCAGCGGATGCGACTGACACGTGAGTATATACCCGTCCTCAATCTCCGCCTCAGATAATCCTTCTCGCTCATCCATTTTCACTTTTCCGGAATGAAGCAAGGCACGGCACGTTGTACAGATGCCGCTTCGGCAAGAGAACGGAGGATCAAGGTCAGCTTTGATGACTGCATCAAGTATCACGGTTCCTGCGGGTACATTTACCGTATGCTCTTCATCGTCAAGAATGATTCTCACCTTCCTACCTTCAATTGCAGAATCCTCATCACCTTCAGGAGCAAATTCTTCATGCACAACCGGAGCCACAAAATACTCTATATGAATCTTGTCTGAGTTTATACCGGATTCCTTCAGTAAATTCTTCACAAGCTCCATCATTGCACCGGGTCCGCAAATGAAATAATCGGCATCCTCAGGATTCTCAATCATCTTCATTATGCTTAGAAGATCATACTTATTGATAAGACCATTCATTCCGCTCCATTTGTCTCCATTCTCTGTCAATGTAAGTCTAAGATCAAACCTGCTGTTATTGCGTGCAATATCTGCAAGATCTTTATGGAACATAATATTCTCTTCCTTCTCATTCCCATAGTAGAGAATTACTTTGCTTTTCGGTTCAACATACAGAACTGATTTCAGGATTGAATACAACGGCGTTATCCCGCTTCCGCCACCTATCAGAACATACGTCTTCTGATTCTCCGGATTGAGCTCCGTAAAGAATTTCCCGTTCGGTGGATACACTTCAATCACATCACCTTCATTCAGATCGTTGCACAAATAATTTGATACAAGTCCGTTGTCAATAATTTTTGATGCAATGGAAAAGTCTTCATCAATATAGGGACTGCTGCATAAGGAATATTCCCTCCTGTATTTCTCACCGTCAATCACTGCCTGAAGTGAAATATACTGACCCTGCTTGTACCGGAATGTTTCTCTTTCACTCTCCGGAATTTCGAAGCATATTACAGCCGAATCATTCGTGAGTTTCCTTACCTTCTTAACCTTGAGTGGATGAAGCTTTAGTGACATTTTCCTTTATGAAGTTTGATGGCGTGAATCAATCTTTTTATATTTAAAAATTAGTAATTAGAAATATGGATAGACAATGGAGCATGATTTGTTTGTGAAGAATCAATTCAGAATAAATAATGTCAGATCATTGCTTATTTTTAATTTCTAATTCTCAATTTCTAATTGCTCTTACAAGAATCCCAGCTCCAGCATTGCAACTTCCGACATCATTCTCTGATTCCATGGAGGATCAAATGTTAGCTCTACTCTGCTTTCCCTTACCCACGGATGCTCTCTTACTTTCTGTTCGATTTCATTCGGAAGTATTCCCGCAACAGGACAAGATGGTGATGTAAGAGTCATCACAATCAGCACATCGCCGTTAGTTGCTACTTTAATATCGTAGATAAGTCCGAGTTCAAAGACATCAACAGGGATTTCAGGATCGTAACAGGTTTTCAGCACTTTAATGACTTCCTCTTTGATCTCTTCCGGTGAATGAGCAGGTTTCTGCTCTGCTTCTTTTTCAGCAAAGTGATTCGTTGACACAGTTTCATTAGCTTTTTCGGATAGTTCCGCCGGAACAGATTGCTCTGAAGTTAACTTGCTCTCATTAATCTCTTCCGGTGAATGAACAGGTTTCTGCTCTGCTTCTTTTTCAGCAACGTGATTCGTTGACACAATTTCATTTGCTTTTTCGGATAGTTCCGCCGGAACAGATTGCTCTGAAGTTAACTTGCTCTCATTAATCTCTTCCGGTTTGGATTCTTCATCCTTTCCGCTTTCCTTTCCAAGAAAGTCTTTGATCTTATTGAACAGATTGCCCTGCATATATCTTTGCGTAATTTTTCATGTAATTTATCATCGAAGTAAGTCCATTTGATCTGTTTGGAGATAAATGCTCGTGCATTCCTATCTTGTCAATGAAACCAAGATCTGAATTAATTATTTCCTCCGGACTATGGCCGGAGAATACTCTAATCAAGAGAGCAATTATACCCTTGGTAATAACTGCATCACTGTCCGCTTTGTAAAGGAGTTTGCCGTCTTTAAGTTCTGCTGTCAGCCATACCTGCGACTGACATCCTTTGATCTTGAACTCTTCCGTTTTATGCTGCGCATCAACAATCGGAAGATGTTTCCCCAGTTCGATTATGTATTCGTATTTTGACATCCAGTCATCAAACAAACTGAACTCTTCAATGATATCTTCCTGAGTTTCTTTTAATGTCTTTTCCTGCATGATGTTTTATAAAAGCATATTTCTTGCACGTTTCACACAATCAATCAAATAGTTAACCTCATCAATTGTATTGTAAACTCCGAATGATGCTCTTACCGTGCCTGGCAGTCTGTACACTTCTTCTAAAAGCGGCTGTGTGCAATGGAATCCCGTTCTCACTGCAATACCCATTTGGTCCAGCAATGTTCCCAGATCATATGGATGAGTACCGTCTATTACAAATGAAACTACGGCGGCTTTGTCTGATGCATTGCCTATTATTCTGATTCCTTCAATCTCACTAAGCATTTCAGATGCAAATGATACCAGACAGCCTTCATGTTCGTAAATATTCTGATATCCAATTTCCTCAACAAACTCCAACGCAGGTTTCAATGCAACTGCATCTGCAATATTCGGTGTGCCGGCTTCAAACTTGTACGGCAATTCGTTAAACTTTGCCCCGCTGAATTTTACTTCAATTATCATTTCTCCCCCAAACTGGTACGGAGGCATCATCTCAAGTAGTTTTTCCTTTCCGTAAAGAATTCCAATTCCGGTAGGACCGTAAACTTTGTGTCCGGAAAATGTAAGGAAATCACAATCCAGATCCTGCACGTCAATCTTTATGTGCGGTACTGACTGAGCCGCATCAATCATAACAGGTACTCCGCGACTATGAGCGATCTCAATGATCTTCTTAACAGGATTGATGGTACCAAGTGTGTTTGATACATGTACCAATGACAACATCCTTGTTTTTTCGTTGATCATATCCTCTAATCCATCGAGAATCAACTCTCCCTTTTCATCTACAGGTATATACTTGATCTCAGCATTCTTTCTCTTGCATAACATCTGCCACGGCACCATGTTAGAATGATGCTCCATTTGAGTTACAATCACATTGTCACCTTTATTGACTACACTTTCACCAAATGTTGATGCTACAAGGTTAACTCCGTCAGTTGTACCCTTAACAAAAATGGTTTCCGAAGTCTTCTCCGCATTCAGGAACTTCCTTGCAGCTTCTCTTGAATCCTCAAATGCCGCCGTTGCTTCTTCTCCGAGAGTATAGATCGCCCTGTGAACATTGCTATTCTGCTGTTCGTAATATTTTTCGAGAGCTCTGATTACCGAAAAAGGCTTTTGGGTAGTGGCGGCGCTGTCAAGATAAACAAGCGGTTTGTCATGAACCCGCAGACTTAAAATCGGGAACAGATTTCGTATCTCATTCACGTCAAAATTCATTGTCCGAATGTCATTACGGTCAGATTCTAAATTCTCTTCGTTATTCATACTTTTAATGATTTCGGCAAATTAGCGAGTCCTCTTCAAAATTTCTATGAGCTTTTTATCTAACTTCTCTCTGAGATATTCATCTTTAACGGTATCAATCACATCTTCGGCAAATGCCTGAAGCAGGATTGCACGTGCATCGTTTTCAGGAATTCCTCTTGATCTGAGATAGAACATTTCCTCATCACTCAACTGACCGGTAGTTGCTCCGTGACTGCATTTTACATCATCTGCAAAAATCTCTAACTGCGGCTTTGAATAATTCATCGCATCTTCAGACAACAATATACACTTATTCGATTGATATGCATTCGTCTTCTGCGCGTCTGGCCTTACCATTATTCTTCCGTTAAATACTCCTGTCGCCTTGTCCGCAATGATGCCTTTGTAAAGTTCATTGCTGTAACAATTTGGCATTGCATGATCTGCGAGCGTATGATTGTCAACATGCTGTTTTCCGCTCAGCAAATACAGCCCAAAGAAATGGCATTCGGTATTGTTGCCGGCAAACTCCGCCTGAAGATTATTTCTGATGATCTTTCCGCCCCAGGAGATAGTTGTATTGGAATAATGACTGTCAGCCGCCTGCCTGATCTGTGTAGATCCGACATGAAGAGCGTTTGCTCCGTCATTCTGAATCTTGTAATGTTCAAGCATTGAACCTTCGCCGCAGTAAACCTCGGTCACCATATTTGTGAGAGAAGGATTTTCACCAACAGTGAAGAATTCCTCTGATATCATCGCCTTCGCATTGACTCCGGTTATGAAAATATTCCTCGGTTGAGAAAGATAAGTTCCTGTTCTGGCATCAGCTATATTTATGATGCGGATGATCTCCGGTATCTGAACATTGTCCGCCGCGAAAACAACAGCTCCGTCATTTGCAAATGCAGTATTCATTGCCGTGAATGCGCCCTTCTCATTTTTGGCAAGCCCGGAAAAATGTTCGTCAATCAGTTGCTTGTGCGACTTGTATGCTTCCGCAAAATTTCCGACAAAGATTCCTTCACCTTTTGAAACTATCCTCGACAAACTGATTTCATATCTTCCGTTTACAAACACAAGCACGTTCGCATTGCTTTCGGCAAGCACTTCACTCACATCAATTCCGCTCAGGTCTTTCTCCGGCACCGTGAATGCCTGTACATAATCATTCTTCAGTATGTTTGCAGGATTAGTGTATTTCCATTCTTCGAATTTCTTGGTAGGAAATCCATTCTCATTTATGTAAGCGATTGCATCTCGTCTGACGTTATGTATCTCTTCATTCGATTGTCCATTCAGCGAAGCTTCAAAATTGTTGAAGTCTTCAATCAATTTCATTTTCAGATCAGTATTTTCCTGTGATATTTTATCCATTTAAATTTTCTTCTCTTATCATTTTTGATTCACGCAACTGTAGATTCTTTTACTTCAGTGATCCAGTCATAACCTTCTTCCTCAAGATGAAGTGCAAGTTCTTTTCCTCCTGATTTAACTATTCTTCCCTCAAACATAACATGTACAAAATCCGGCACGATGTAGTTGAGAAGCCTTTGGTAGTGAGTGATCACAAGGAATGCATTATCCTTCGTTCTCAGCTTGTTCACTCCTTCTGCAACGTCCCTGAGTGCATCAATATCAAGTCCTGAATCTGTTTCATCGAGAATTGAGAATTTCGGATTCAGCATTGCTAGCTGGAAGATCTCGTTGCGCTTCTTCTCCCCGCCCGAGAATCCAACATTCACATATCTGCTTGTCATTGAAGGATCAAGTCCTATAAGCTTAGCCTTTTCTTTCATGGTCTTAAGAAATTCAACTGAACTCATCGGCTCCATGCCTTTTGATTTTCTTATTTCGTTGATCGCTGTCTTAAGAAAATTCGTATTTGAAACACCCGGAATTTCAACAGGATACTGGAATGCAAGGAAGATTCCTTCCTGAGCTCTTTCCTCCGGTTCGAGTTCAAGAAGGTCCTTGCCTTCAAACTCTACCGATCCGCCGGTTACATTATAGCCTTCCCTTCCTGTCAGTACTGATGCCAGAGTACTCTTGCCGGAACCGTTCGGTCCCATGATGGCATGAACTTCACCCGCATTGATCTGAAGATTTATTCCCCTCAGAATTTCCTTATGTCCTTCTTCAGTTTCTATAGATGCTTTGAGATCTTTGATTGTTATCATTGCTTGTTTTGGATTTTCCTTGTGTTGTATTTTGTGATTGAAAATTATTTAAGAATTAACCGACACTTCCTTCAAGTGAGATGGCAAGAAGCTTTTGCGCCTCAACGGCAAACTCCATCGGAAGCTGATTGAGCACTTCTTTCGCGTAACCGTTTACTATCAGTGCAACTGCATCTTCTTCAGAGATACCGCGTTGATTACAATAGAACATAATATCTTCGCCGATCTTTGATGTAGTCGCTTCGTGTTCGACATGCGCCGAACTGTTGTTGATTTCAAAATACGGAAATGTATGTGCTCCGCATTTGTCGCCCATCAGAAGTGAATCGCACTGTGAAAAATTTCTGGCATTCTCAGCGCGCTTGTTGACCTGCACGAGGCCGCGGTAACTGTTGTTGCTTTTGCCGGCGGAAATTCCTTTTGAAACTATGCGGCTCTTAGTATTCTTTCCGAGATGGATCATCTTTGTGCCGGTGTCTGCCTGCTGCCTGTTATTTGTAAGTGCAACCGAATAAAACTCACCTATTGAATTATCACCCTTAAGAATTACACTCGGATATTTCCATGTGATCGAAGAACCTGTCTCTACCTGTGTCCATGATATTTTCGAATTGTCACCGGAACAAATGCCTCTCTTGGTTACAAAATTATAAATGCCGCCTTTGCCTTCATGGTCACCCGGATACCAGTTTTGAACAGTTGAATATTTTATCTCTGCATCTTTCAAAGCTATGAGTTCTACAACAGCCGCATGAAGCTGATTCTCATCGCGCATCGGTGCGGTGCAACCTTCGAGATAGCTTACATAACTTCCTTCCTCGGCTATGATGAGAGTTCTTTCAAACTGTCCCGTATTCTCTGCATTGATTCTGAAGTATGTCGACAGTTCCATCGGGCATCTCACTCCTTTCGGAATATAAACGAACGAACCATCCGTGAATACTGCCGAGTTAAGCGCCGCATAAAAATTATCGGTTTGCGGAACTACAGAGCCCAGATATTTCTTCACAAGTTCTGTGTGATCTTTGACGGCTTCACTCATTGAGCAGAAGATTATTCCGAGTTCAGCAAGCTTCTCTTTATAAGTTGTAGCAACGGAAACGCTGTCTAAAACAGCATCAACGGCAACACCTGCAAGGATGAGTTGCTCCTCGAGAGGAATTCCAAGCCGGTCGTAAGTATTTTTGATAACCGGGTCAAGCTCATCAAGACTTCCAAGTTTCTTCTTTTGTTTTGGTGCGGCGTAATAGATGATATCGTTAAAGTCTATCTTAGGATATGTAACATTAGGCCACTTTGGTTCAATCATTTCGAGCCACTTGGCGTATGCCTTGAGTCTCCATTCCAGCATGAATTCCGGCTCGCCTTTCTTGTGAGAGATCAATTTTATAATGTCCTCATTCAGCCCCTTCGGGGCCGTTTCCATTTCAAGGTCAGTAGAAAAACCATACTTATATTCACTTGAAGTAACTGATTCGAGAATTTCTGTTTCTTTTGCCATGAATCGCAGTTGAATTTTTGAGAAGTTATTGCTTGAAAAATGTAGGACTAAATTAGTCTTATTTGCCCAAAGATGAAAGGACAATTTTGGGATTAATTTTGAGGAATACAGAAGAACTGCGTGATCTCAACCAATTGCTCCTATTCATGGCTAATAATTCATTTGCCACGAATACACGAATGCTCCAACTGAATATTTGCAAATTTTTATTGTGGCGTCAGGACTTTCGTCCTGACGCAATTAGTTTAGTTGTGATTAACTTAACAATGACTCTCTCCGGATAAAAAGCCCGAAGGGCTGACATGATTATAGCTATTAGATGATACAACCGCCTAACCCCGAAGGGGTGATATTGTTTCACATTCTAATTAAAATTTAATTTCCTATTAGTCCTGCATAATTTGCGAAAAACTCATCGTCTTCTATTTCGTTCACAAATACAATTCGTACACTTTTGAATGGCATGTGTTCGGTATCATATCAATAACCGGCAGACCATCTTCGGTCTTTCGGTCATCATGATTCTATTCTGTGTTGTACCTCTTTACTTCTCGATATTTTTATTCGTACTATAATTACTCACACCTCAAATTATGACGTTTCCCGTTGCAAGATGTATATCTATTTTATTGTAAACAAAACAATCTGATGGAGGATCCTTATGAAATCACTTTCTTTAGCTTTGTTTATCTTTGCAACAGCTCTTATCCAAGATTCAGGCGCGCAGTGGAGTAATGTCTCCTCGGGACTTGGCAACAAGCAAGTATATTCGTTCACAAACAACAGTACTAACCTCTTTGCCGGAACATTCAACTACGGACTTTACACATCGACCGATAACGGCATGACCTGGACTCAGGCAGGTATTGGATTGAACAACCGGGTTGTATTTTCTCTGACAATGTTCGGAAATTATTTGTATGCCGGCACTGACATTGGCGTATGGAGAACTTCAAACAACGGAGCTTACTGGAGTTTGATTGGTCTGAACAATAATACGATCTATTCGCTGGCATCAAACCAAAGCCGTGTATTCGCCGGTCTTCATGTTTCAGGTCTGTTCTATTCATCTGGAGGCACAAGCTGGTTCATCAGTTCACTGAATGTTACAAACATAAAATCAATTGCCGTGAATGGAAATTTCGTTCTTGCCGGTGCAGGCGGAAATGCGGGCGTGCATCTGTCAACGAACAACGGCAATAACTGGACTGCAACTTCCCTGAACAACAAATCCGTGTATTCACTTGCCTTAAACGGAAACTACGCTTATGCGGGCACCGGCGGCGGTGTCTATTATTCATTGGACAGCGGTTATACGTGGACACGTTCACCGCTTAATAATGATCTGATCTATTCGCTGGCTGTAAACGGAAGTGTTGTTTATGCAGGTTCTGAATTGAACGGAGTATTCCTTTCTACCGACAACGGATTGAACTGGTCACCGCTGAACGACGGATTGCCCGCCAATTTGACCATATACTCCTTATACATATACAATAACTATGTGTATGCAGGAGCTTCGCTGAATGGTGTTTACAGAAGACCGGTACTGCAAATGCCGGTTACTTTGAATCAGAAGATCTGTATTCAGGGATCCTACAATCCCATAAGTGATGTGATGGTCAGTGATACAGTGACTGTTTACTTAAGAAGTGCTGCCTCACCTTATGAGATCATTGATTTTGCAAGAGCAGTTGTTGATTCTTCCGGTCAGGGGTTATTCGAGTTTTCAAATGCGGCCAATGGCATGGATTATTACTTACAACTTGAGCACAGAAACTCATTGGAGACATGGAGCAATTCTCCGCAGCAGTTCTCAGGAAATACTTTGAACTACGATTTTACAGTTGATGCAACTCTGGCTTTCGGCAATAACATGATACAGATTGATGATTTCCCTGTGAAGTTTGCCATCTACAGCGGTGACGTGGATCAGGACGGAAC
>CALEVL010000140.1 GCA_937924675.1 uncultured Ignavibacteria bacterium
GTACGCAGACGAGAAACTTTCTCAGACATGATTCATAGAGATGAGGATTCAATGTCTGCTTACAAGGAGAACCATCATGAAATTTGCAATAGTAAGAAATGACTCGAACACTTTCCGAGAGGGACTTTTGGATGCGTTGATTAATGCCTGCAATCAAAAGGGAGATCAGCTTGTGAACTCAACAGATGAAGCAAATTACGTGCTCAATTTTACTACAGTTGAGAATCCCAAGTCAGTAAGGCGAAAGAGCCGTTCGTTGTTTGTAATCACATTTACCTGCGGAGATATGTGTATTCAGGAAGATGACATGATCAAAGCCAGTTCATACAATTCACTGGTAAGGTCTCTGTCAAATCTGTTTGTATATATTTCACCCGGGCTTGAAACATACTTCACTACGCCTGAAGCCGGATTCTATGAGATCTTCTTTGATGCTGATCAGATATATGAGAAGATGAGACCGATCATCAGCTCTAACTTTGCAACGGACAACCGCTTTGTTCAGGATCTTCCGGAAAGACTCTGGAACGGAAGCGAGATCACCGAAGCGATAAGTAAGTACGGCAAAGTGCTTGATGAACTCGGAGTGCTTCCACTGCCATTCCCGTTAAAGGGATTCTTATCTGAAACTCAACTCAGGCAACTCTACAAAATATACGGAATTACCGGTGCCAGTTATGGAAACATGAGCGCAAGGGAAAGAATACCTGAACTAGGTGAAGACACTTTTTGGATGACCGGCAGAGGAGTTGACAAATCAAATCTGAAACAGATCGGGAAAGACATTTTGCTTGTAAAAGATTTTGATTATGAAAAGCGTGAAGCAATTCTAAGTATGCCAACGGAGTTCGACCCGCAAACAAGAGTATCGGTTGATGCCGTTGAACATGCGATGATCTACAAATCCATTCCTGAAGTCGGGGCGATTGTTCACGCTCATGCATGGATAGACGGGGTTTTGTGTACGCGGCAGAATTATCCGTGCGGAACAATAGAACTTGCGGAGGAAGTTTTGAACCTGCTTGCAAGAACTGATGATCCTTCATCAGCAGCAGTTGGACTTAAGAACCATGGATTAACAATTACCGGAAAGAACTTGCAGCAGGTCTTTGATACTTTTTCACACAAATTGGTAAAAGAAGTTGAAATGTTTGCTTAGCCATGATATACACAATCAGAATATTGCTGAATCATCCTACAAGATTGATTCTCACAGTAACCGGGATTTCACTTTGCATGATAATGATGCTGTTTCTGTTTGGCGTTTACAAGGGAGTTGAGGACGGTTCAGTTGAATACATCCGCGAGAACAAAGCTGATCTGTGGATACTCCAGAGAAATGCAACTAACCTACTACGAGGTTCGTCAATGTTGCCGATTCAACATAAGGAAGTAATAGAAAATGATGAAGACGTTTTGGATGTGTATCCGGTTCTGCTGATTATTACAACCATAAAGAACAGTGACAAACGCTCATCCATTTTCCTGGCAGGTTATGATACTGAAAATGGTCTGGGCGGTCCGCCAAAGCTTATCGAAGGAAGGAATGTCATTACTGATAATGAAATTGTACTCGATAATTCATTTGCATTGAATAACGGTTTTAAAGTCGGAGATCTTGTTGCTATTCTTGACGATACTTTGATGGTTACAGGAATCAGCACCGGCACGAATGCATTTGTAATTCAATATGCTTTTACAACGCTTGCGGAGGCTCAATCGCTTTTGGGATTACCGGATATTGTTACATGCTATTTGGTAAAAACAAAAAGCGGTGCTGATCTAAAGCGAACTTCCGAAAGGCTTCAATCAAAAATTAACGGATCAGCAGTTTATGAACATCCGGAATTTCTGTCAAATAATGTCAAAGAAATGGAGTCAGGATTTCTTCCTATACTTTATGCTATTGCAACACTTGGTGCAATAGTTCTGACAACTGTCTTGAGTCTTATACTCTCTATAAATATTCTTGAACGGAAAAAGGATTTTGCCGTCATGAAGATCCTCGGATCGCGGGCGGGTTTCCTGCCTAAGCTGATAATTCAGCAGGCATTGCTAATTAGCATATCTTCCGGAGTGCTTAGTGTTCTGCTCTATTTTCCGCTCGTTGATCTTATTGAGAAGGTTTCTCCGGAAGTCAGCACTGTAACAACAACTCTTCAAGTGATTCTTGTATTGGCAGTTGGAATGCTTATGGGTTTGCTTAGCTCTGTAATAGCCTTAAGCAGACTAAGAAAGATTTACCCGCTGGAGGTTTTCTATGAAAGATAAAAATGAAAGTATCGTATCAATTACCAATGTAAGTAAGTCTTACAATATCAACGAGCATACATCATTCGGAGTAAAGGATATCAACTTTGACGCGAAGCCGGGTGAACTTGTATTGATCCTAGGTCCAAGCGGTAGCGGCAAGACAACATTGCTTACGCTCATAGCCGGGCTACTTAAACCGTCTGAAGGAAATATAAGTTTGTTTCAGAATCCAATTGAGTCTTACTCGGTTGCCGATTTGCAGAGACTCAGAGCTGGAAAGATCGGATTTATTTTTCAGACATTCCTCTTGATTGACGCTCTCACATCTCTGCAGAATCTTGAGCTTGTGATCAGGTTCAACTCAAAGTCTAAGAAGGAAGCCAGAAGAATTGCCGGCGAACTTCTTAAGGAATTGAATGTCGAATATCTTACCGACAAACTTCCTGCTACAATGAGCCAGGGAGAAAAGCAAAGAGTAGCAGTTGCGAGAGCAGTAGCAAACAACGCCGAGCTTATACTTGCTGATGAGCCGACGGCAAGTCTGGATACAGAAAACGGTTCAATAATAATCGAGCTTCTTAGCTCCTTTGCTAAGAATAATAAATGCGTGATAGTTGCAAGCCACGATCTTCGTTTGAAGAAATTTGCTGACAGGATTGTGTATCTTGATAATGGAAGAATAGTTGAGCGATGATGTAAAAACGACATTTGATACCCCGACCCCGTCTGAGGAGGCCGTCTCAAAACTACCTCTTTCGTTATCCACACGTACTACTATTTTTTAGTCATCGCTGCTCGCTCCATCAATTGTCATTTCAGCTTGTTCCATCAATTGTCGTCCCCGCGTGTTCCTAGCGGGGATCCACATATAGATATAGTTTCATTGCTTGCAAGTGTGTCCCCGATAGAAACATTCGTGGACGACAGGCTTTTACAAAGTATCAAGGACTCGGTAATGATAAGTAGTTTTGAGACGGCCTCTGAGCCGGGCAGAGTGAGGGTGAGAACTTGTGAGCAGCCAATGTCGTAACTTGATCTTGAAACCCTCTCCCCTAACCTCTCTCCCAAGGGAAGAGGGGGATTGAGGGTGAGAACAGATTTATGGAAAATCGCCTTAGATACTTACGCAGGCAACATCGAAACTATTTTCAATTTATAATTAGTAATCTCAAATTCTCTTTCACGGCCAGATCACTGAAACAAAATTTGCCGCATTGTTATCGGCAATCGCAAAGTCAGTTCCGTCAACGAAGTTGTCTCCTGTGAGATCTGTCACAACGTACCCGCTCACAAAATTTGATGCGTCATTGTCAATCGCGCTGACATCTGCTGCATCCACTATTCCGTCCTGATTCACATCTCCGCTGTAGATGGCAAACTTCACAGGCGCAAAATCTACCTGCCGCAGATTATTTCCAAAAGCCTGTGACTGCAAATTTGTCATATCATAATTTAAAGAATTAGAGACAAAACTTTGCGGAGATGAGCTCCATGTTTCAACTGAGTTTCTGTGATTCACTACTATATAATAGTTCACGCCATTGTTTGCATTTACAAAATCAAATGTTCCAACTCCGTTTGTATTTATGAGAGACTTTGCAGAATCGATTTTCAAATAGGGAGAAACAGAACTTCTTAAATAGACAGTAGCGGTATCGCTGATCATTGTATTTGGAGCTGCTTCATAAGATCCTTCAATCAAAGCATTAAGCTGAAGACTTTTATAGATTAATCCGGCTGTTGTAGTTTTAAAAACCTTGCTGCCAATTATCCATCCGGTTTGTGAGTCTAAGAATTTTACTTTAGGGGAACCTGCACTAAGAAAGATCTGATTCCATGTTGTTCCGCCGTTTAAGGTATAGAGAGAATAACCGGAGCTGCCGGCAACCCAACCGGTATTTTCATCAATGAAGTCCATTGAAACCAATGAAGTTGAATTGCCCATATCTCTTTGCTGAATCCAGTTTACTCCACCGTTTGTAGTTTTCAGAATATGCTCCCTGTAGCCGGCGGCCCAGCCGGTATTTTCATCAACAAAGTCCAGACTATATATTACACGAAAATCTGATGTAGTATGCTGTGCAGCCCAAGTAGCTCCCCCGTCGGTTGTTTTATGAATTATTGATCCTCCTCCCGGATAAGATGCCATCCATCCGGTGTTGGCAGATGCAAATGTAAAATACTGTCCCATTTGAGTATTGATTACAGTCCAGTTCAATCCTGCATCAGTTGTCTTATATAATCTTGGTCGGGCAAGAATCCATCCTGTGTTTGAATCAATGAAGAATATTTTATGCCCGTCACTTATCAAATTCATTTGCGGGTTCCATGTAAGAGCAGAGTTTGTAGTGTGATACAACGTATCATTTGTAGAACACATCCACCCTGTATTTTCATTTATGAACCAGACAGAATTCAAATCCTGTGCGGTGTTTGAAAAGATAGATATGTTAAACCAGTTGTTTCCGCTGTTTGTAGTCTTTATCATTCTGTTTCCATAGCCAACAGCAAATCCTGTATTAAGAGACGGAAAGGAAAACGAAAACAGATTAAAGGTCGGTGACGGAGTCGTTTGTTCGATCCACTGAGCGACAGACATTTTCTGTAAGAACAATATTAGCAGAACAATAGAAAGTTTTTTCATTACAGGAGTTTAGTTGTTTGCAAGTTATCAAAAAACACATAATCCGGCAATCAAGAATATCAGAAAGTGTAGGCTTTAAGAACTTCTTCTTGTCTTCGCAATAATAATTGACATTCCTCCGGAGACTTCCAAAAACCGGCAAGCCGCAAACAATAAAATTGAATTGAAAAAAATTACAACCAAATCCGAAATTGTAATACGCGACCTTTGCTATGATCTGTGCGGTTTGTTTTTGCATTCTTACCCACGATTAATATCATGGGCTGTGTGAAATAATCTTGCTGCATTATTTTTGATTTTCAACTCCTAATTTCCAATTTCTACTCACGGCTGAATCACCGTCACAAAGAGTGACGCATTATTATCCGCAACAAGAAAATCCAATCCGTCTACATAATAATCACCTGTAAGATCCGTTACTACATATCCCGACACGAAATTAAGAGCATCATTGTCAACAAGGCTGACGTCAGTTGCATCCACAGTTCCGTCTCTGTTAACATCTCCACTGTAGATGCCGAAGAGCAAAGGCACATTGCTCACTATCTTCTGATTGAAACCGAATGCTCTGAATGCTTCATCAGTGAAATTATAATTCAAATTAGTATTCTTCACAAGAGTAAGGGGCGAATAGCTCCATGTGTCAATACAGTTGCGGTGCCTGACTCTGACGTAATAATTTCCCGAAGGCGCTGTGGCAAAGAAGAATCTGCCTTCAAACGTGACTTTGCTTATCACCCCCTTTGCAATATCAATCAGATTGTATGGAGAATTCTGGTTATGCAGTGAAATGATCAGAGTATCAGACATGTTAAGATTATTCAGATTGCTGTTGTACAATCCTTCAGGTATAAGTTTCAAAGTTAGTATCAACTGATTGACGGGATCTGAATTCAGATATATATATGATTTGCCTGCATTGTTTCCTCCGGCATCGTTGAAATTTGCACCAACAATAAGATCGCTCTTTCCGTCTGTATTAAGATCACCCGCATAAGAAACCGACCATCCGAAATTATCATAAGCATTCTTTCCGGTCATTTTCAGATCTGCAATCACATTCATCGGCGCTCCCCCATAATAAACATAGGCTCTTCCTGCATCAGCACCTCCGGCATCATTGTAACATGCACCAACTATCACATCTTCATATTGATCTGAATTTATATTTCCTGCAGCTCCAACCGATACGCCAAAAAAATCATACGGCGCAGCACCGGTAAGAGTGAAATCTACATTGTTGTTCATTACGGCTGTGCCATAATATAAATAAGCTTGACCCGCATCTGTTCCTCCCTCATCATTTCCATAAGCACCAATAATTACATCTGAATAAAGATCAGCGTTAATATTACCGGCGGTTGAAACAGAGTAGCCAAACTGGTCGCCCTGCCAATCTCCGTTCATTGTAACGTCGGGAATATTGTCCATTGAAGAACTTCCAAGAAAGACATATGCCTGTCCCGGTATCGGAACATCATGCATGCTTGCTCCCACAATCACATCATCATAAAAATCTCCGTTAACATTTCCCGCATACGAGCATGAAATGCCGAGCCAGTAACCTGCACCTGCACCGGTCATTATTACATCCGCGATGTTATTCATAGATGTTCCTCCGTAATACACATAAGCCCGTCCTGCATTTGATCCGCCGGCATCATTGAATACTGCACCAACTATCACATCACCTGCAGCATCACCATTGACATTGCCTGCCCTCGAGACACAGAATCCGAATCTGTCTCCCGGAGCTTCTCCCGTCAGGATTACATCTGCAACATTATTCATCCCTGGTCCACCATAATAAATGTAAGCGCGTCCTGCATCACTTCCTCCCACATCATTTTCAGGTGCTCCCACTATTACATCCGGATAACCATCCTGATTCACATCGCCCGCATATGAGACTGATGTTCCGAAATGATCTCCGGCAGAGGCGCCATACATGAATACATCAGGGTAGTAATCCAGCACAGCTCCTCCGTAATAAATATAGGCAGCACCTGCATCTGCCCCGCCGTCGTTATTGTACAATGAACCTATTATCACATCGCTGTATCCGTCAGCGTTAATGTCGCCTGCAGTTGATACACTGTAACCGAACTGATCTCCCGGTGCGCCGACAAAATTCTGGTCTTCGATGTCAGTGCCTGTTTCAGATGCTTTGAATACATATACTTTCCCGGCAAGAGAACCACCGGAAACATTGCTTGGAGCTCCGACAACAAATTCATTCACACCATCTCCATCCAGATCTCCGGCACCTGACAAACTATATCCAAATAAATCCTCATAATATTCTCCGTAAATTATCCGATCAGCAACATCATTCATAGCCGTACCTCCATAAAATACTGAGACTCTTCCTGCATTGAAAAGCAGAGATGAATTGAGCGATTCCCCGATTACTACGTCAGCATAACCATCCTTATTGAGATCTCCGGGTGCTGCAAGGGAACCGCCGAACTGATATGATACATGCTCGCCTCGAAGAGTCACATCAGCAATATTGTCTAAAATATTTCCTCCATAATAGAGATAAGCTTTTCCTGTATAATATTCTGCATTCAAGGCTCCTACCAATATGTCATTATAGGAATCTCCATTGACATCTCCTGCAGATTCAACTGAATATCCAAAGGCACTGTTCGGATACACATAGTTTATTCCGGTAATTATCAGATCAGCTATGTTGTCCATTGAATTACCACCGTTGTAGACATACGCTCTACCGGGTCTTTCGCCTCCGGAAAGGTGGTATGGCGCTCCAACTATTACATCATCATAAATGTCGAGGTTTAGCTTCCTTCCGTTTGAAACTGCAAATCCAAACTGATCGTCGGTTGCTTCTCCATACAGGATGACATCAGGGACATTGTTCATATTACTTCCACCAAAAAATATATAAGCAGCACCGGCATTAGATCCGGCGTTGTCATTCAAGGGGGCTCCAACAATTACGTCATCATATCCGTCGTTATTAACATCGCCTGCCCTTGAAATGGATGAGCCGAATTTGTCTTCTGATGTAACTCCATAAAAAGTAACAGCAGGAATACCCGCCATTCCGGTACCTCCAAGGAATATGAAAGCTGCACCGGCATTGGTTCCATTGGTTGGGTTATAAGGATCTGATGTAATTATGTCATCATAACCGTCATTGTTAACATCTCCCGCACTTGATACTCTGTAAGAAACAAATTCCGAACCATACAAATTAACATCCGGGATACGATCCATGAATCTGCTTCCGAAAAAAACCAATGCAGGTTGGTTTGGCAGAAAATCTCCATTACCGGCAACTATATCGTCAAACCCATCACCATTGAGATCACCTGCATCTGAAATACTCCATCCCAATCTTTGATTTGGAACAGTTCCTGAAATTGTAAGCATTGGTATTTGTGTGGAGTTAACAGTGTTGGTGTACAGATAGACAGCTCCCGCATCTGATCCGCTCTGATCATTCAGGTATGCTCCGATCAGGATATCACTGTAGCCGTCATTATTGAAATCTAATGCGGAAGCGATTGAACATCCAAGGCGGTCATGTGGAGATTTTCCGGTGAAGATATTATCGACAATATTGTCCATTGATACACTTCCATAAAATGAATAGGCATTCCCGGCATCAATTCCGCCCCCATCATTCTGAAAAGCACCGACAATAACATCATCAAACCCGTCACCATTAATGTCACCTGCTCCAGCCACAGATTGTCCGAAGAAATCATAGCTCTGCTCACCAGTAAACGTTACATCAGCAACATTGTTCATAGAAGCTCCGCCGTAATAGATCATCGCTCTTCCCGTATTGAAATTGTAGCGAGAAGCACCGACAATTACATCCGAATACCCGTCACCGTTAACATCACCGCCGGAAGAAACCGCTGAACCAAGATTTTCATAAGCTGTTGTACCGTAAATAATAACATCAGGTATGTTGTCCAGAGAAACACCTCCAAAGAATATTGAAGCCGAACCGTTGTAACTCAAATTTCCGGAAGAAGTAAACCTGTCACCGATCATGAAATCTCCATACCCGTCTCCGTTCACATCTCCTGCATTCGATACGGATATTCCAAATTCGGAATTTGGTACAGATAAAGTCAAATCTGAAATGTTATCCATTGCGATCGAACCGAAATACAAATAAGCCTTGCTTTCCCAATAATTCCCTATCAGAATATCTGAATACCCGTCATCATTAACATCTCCAGCTGTTGACAATGAAAAACCAAAATATATTGCACCGTTAAATACTAAATCGGCAGTGTTATTCATGCTTGATCCTCCGAGATACAAATATGCTTTTCCTGAATTATAACCTTCTCCAATGATGACATCATCAAATCCGTCGTTGTTAACATCTCCTGCAGGCGCTACGCAAGATCCTAACAGTTCGCCGACAGTCTGACCGGAAATGACAACATCAGCTGTATAGTTGACTACCGGTCCTCCGAAATAAATTAAAGCTCTTCCTGCATCCGTAACATTTGTACCGTCAAACGGAGCGCCTACAATAATGTCATCATAACCGTCGGCATTGACATCACCTGCCGATGCAACTGAAAACCCATACTGTCCATTTGTAACAGTTCCCGAAAATCCGTACTCCTGAATTGCATCCGGCATGAGAGAATCTCTCTGCAGCATATCCTTCTGTTCATGCTTTTTGATCAGCGGATTGCCGTTCATATCGAGGTATCCTGAAATACGGTCAACTGAAAATTCAGAATTCGATGAAAGAACTTTCTCGTTTATGATATTAGACACGGAAGCAGGGTGTTGATTATTTGATGATTGATCATTCAGGAATTGATTAGCAAAAGCAGATTTGGTCATGACAAAAGTCAATACACCGGCAAGAATTAGAAGTTGAAATTCTTTCATATTGAAGCCTCCTTAATTTTAGATACAATGTAACTTAGCCTTTTGAGATTGGAAATTCAACTGTGGATATTCAAAGCTGAACGGATATCTTACCTGTCGAAGAAGACTTTCATATCCGACTTACTCACAACGCTGTTATATTTTAAATAAAAAAATTTCCCGCAACTCTGTCGCTTCAGATAATTGCGGGAAATCAAATGAATAACTCCGTAAATGTTAATTCAAACCAAAATTCGAAATCACAATATTTCTAATTCCAAATTCCTAATTTCTAATTGCTCTTCAGTGCGGCAGTTTGTCACGCAGCTTTCCGTAGATCCATGTACCGGTTACTGCAAAGACAATTGTTACAAGAACAACTGAGAAGCCGCTGCCAACCTGTGCAAAGAGCGGTCCCGGACATGCTCCTGCAATTGCCCAGCCAATTCCAAAGATCGCGGCTCCATAGATCTGACCCTTGTTGAACTCTTTGTCTTCAAATGTGATCTTCTCACCGTAAATGCTCTTGAGCTCCAGCTTCTTGATGAGCATGATGGATAATGCGCCGACTATTACCGCTGTTCCAATAACTCCATACATGAAAAACGATGTTAGCTGAAACATTTCCTGTATCCTGAACCAGCTGATTATTTCTGCTTTTACGAATACGATCCCGAAGATTATTCCCACTACGGTGTATTTAAAGTTATACCACCACGGATGAACAAGGTGTGACTCATTCGTGCACAATGTATCCTGATGGCGTATCTCGATTTCCTCGAGTGTTTCTACATGATCGTTGAATGTCATTACTGTACAAGTTTAAAAATTAATGGAATAAATATGTTGGCAGAGATAAACCCTCCAATCATAAAAAAGATCGTAGCTATAAGAGATGCCTTCTGGAGGTTTGCAAGTCCCATGATGGAATGACCTGATGTGCATCCGCCTGCGTATCTTGTACCGAAGCCGATCAGCAATCCGCCAATCACATAGAATATGAATCCTTTGAGTGAGAACAGATTTCCCCAGTTAAAAAGATCAGCAGGCAAGAGACTGTTAAAGTCTGTAATTCCATAGCTCTTCAAAGTTTCAACTGTTGCAGGAGCAACATGTACCGGTTCACCGGGATTCGAGAGAAATGTTGACGCGATGAAGCCTCCAATGAGTATCCCGCCGACAAAAAACCAGTTCCAGACTTCTTTCTTCCAGTCATATTTAAAAAACTTAATGTCACCGGCAAAGCATGCCGCGCATACATGCCGGAATGATGATGATATTCCGAATTTCTTGTTTCCAAGTATCAGCAACAACGGCACAATGAGTCCGATCACTGTTCCGCTCACAGCCCAGTGCCATGGCTGTTTAATTAGTTCAAGCATTATGATTTTAATTTACTGTTTTCAAATTTTGTGAAAGCAAAAAGCATCGAGTCTTAGTTAGGAATAATTTCTTTGAGACCCTCACCCTGCCCCGTCTGCGACGGGCAGGCAACTTTCCCGTCTGCGACGGGCAGGCAACTTTCCCGTCTGCGACGGGCAGGCAACTTTCCCGTCTGCGACGGGCAGGCAACTTTTAACTCACAACTCTCAACTCTTAACTCTCCATCCCCTTCATCTTCGAAGCACAAACAAAATCCGTTCTCGGCACATCCATCAGCTTTATTGCATCATATCCGCCTTCTACTTCTCTGAAGTTTTCCCAGCCTCTTGATTTCAATATCGTCGCTGCTGTCATGCTTCTGTAACCTCCGCCGCAATGAACTATGAAATCTTTATCTTTCGGAAACTCTGCCAGATTTTCATTTATATAGTCAAGCGGAATGTTCAATGCTTCTTCTACATGTTCAGCGCTGTATTCTCCCGGCTTCCTGACATCGATGACTATCATGTTATCCTTATTAAATTCTTTCGCAAAGTCTGAAGCTGTCATTCTGTTCACTGTGTCAATCTCTTTGCCGGCATTTTTCCATGCATCAAATCCTCCTTTGAGATAGCCAATGACATTGTCATAGCCAACTCTGGCAAGTCTCATGATGGATTCTTCTTCTCTACCAGGTTCGGCAATTATGAGTAATTGCTGCTTAACATCCGGAATGAGTGAACCAACCCACGGAGCGAATTGTCCGTCAAGTGAGATGTTGATACTGTTTGGAATAAATCCTTTCCACACTACGGCATCATTCCTTGTATCAAGCATAACTGCATCTGTTTCATTGGCGGCGGCTTCAAACTCTTCAGCATTCATTGCCTGAAGTCCGCGCTCCATAACTGTATCAATGTTCTCATAACCAAGCTTGTTCATCGCAACATTCATCGGAAAATATTTCGGCGGAGGAAGAAGTCCTTCTGTAACTTCCTTCACAAACTCTTCTTCAATCATGTTTGCTCTGAGTGCATAATTGGTTTTCTTCTGTTCGCCAACTGTAGAAACCGTTTCCTTGCTCATATTCTTTCCGCAAGCGCTGCCTGCTCCGTGTGCCGGATATACAAGCACTTCATCTGACAGCGTCATGATCTTGTCACGAAGTGAATGGTAAAGAGTTGCTGCAAGTTGCTCCTGTGTCATGTCTGCTGCCTTCTGCGCAAGATCAGGTCTTCCTACGTCACCGATAAAGAGAGTGTCTCCGGAGAAGATAGCAACATCTTTTCCATTCTCATCTCTTAAGAGAAATGTTGTGCTTTCCATTGTATGTCCCGGAGTGTGCAGAACTTTCATTGTCACATCTCCGATTTTGAACTCCTCTCCGTCTTTTGCAACTATGCAATCAAACGCCGGCTGTGCTGTTGGACCGTAAATTATTTTGGCTCCGGTTGCTTTTGCAAGATCAACGTGTCCGCTGACAAAGTCTGCATGAAAGTGAGTTTCAAATATATACTTGATCTTCACTCCGTCCCTCTGAGCCCTCTCAAGATAAGGTTTGATTTCTCTTAACGGGTCAACTATTGCAGCTTCGCCGTTGCTTGTGATGTAGTATGCGCCTTGTGCAAGGCATCCAGTGTAGATCTGTTCGACTTTCATTGTGAGTTTATGTTTTGTTTTATTAATAAAAATTCTTTTCAGTCTTTCGTGATTTCCCCGTCCCATTTGATGATCCCGTCGGAGAGGTTGTAAAGATTTGTAACTCCTTTCTTGCTCAATAGGTCACATGCCTTTGCGCTTCTGTTTCCGCTTCTGCAGTAGAGAACATAGTTCTTTGAATTATCGAGCGCTTGTATCTGCTCTTCAAAATCACCGGCACTGAAATCTATGAACTTATCCGTTCCTTTGATGTAGCCGCTTTTCCATTCACCCGGTGTCCTTATATCAATTACAACATATTCCGGATCCTCCATCATTGGCTTCATTTCATCTGCATTGATGTTCTTGTATGATTTCGTTGAATCCCTGCCAAACAGTTTCCCGAAAAATCCCTGCTTTGTTGTTGAGCCTGCAACTGTTGACAAGAGTAAAGAACCAAGCAATGCTCCGTATGCGATCGAGATAAATTTGTTAGATGTAATTGGGCATGCTCCTGAAGTGCATCCTATGAACTTCCAGTACAGAAAACCTGCAACGCCCCCTACAATTATTCCGATGTATGTCATTATTTTTTTGGTTTAAGATTTATGAATACTTCCCCGCCGCTTCGTGGTGCAACTGAGTTGCGGCACTTTTCTAAAACTTGTATGTGAAACTGATCCGCAAAGAGATCTCTGTATTCTTGTTCTGAACCACCGAACGGTGGTCCTTCCTTATCAAATTCCTTGTCAAAAAGTACTCCCACAAGTTTCCCTTTTTCTTTAAGGAGCTCCTTCGACTTCAAAGTGTAGTTCGCTCTCATTGACGGATCGATTGCACAGAAGAAAGTCTGCTCAATTAAGAGATCATAAGTTCCTTCATGCTCAAAGAAATCATTGTTGACGATTGAAATGCTTTTGTTATTTTCAAATCTTTTCTCCAGCTCCTTTGTAAGAACGTCAGCAATATCAATGATTGTTATATTGCTGAAACCTACAGAGGATAGATATTCTGCTTCGTATGCATTTCCGCAACCCGGTATCAGTATGCTGATGTTCTTGTCAGTTATCTGATCCACATACTCCTTAATTGGAGTTGAAACAGTTCCAATATCCCAACCGGTTTGTCCTGACAAATACCTCTTGTTCCAGTACTCTCCGCTTAGGGAGTTAGCAATGATTTTTTTCTTCATACTGCTTATGATTTGAAAATAGTTTCTCTAAGCATGATATAGATTCCCATTGCAAGTACAAACCAACCAAAAACCGGTTTGAGTTTATCTCCATGTATCTTTTTTGCCAATGAGCTTCCGATGTAAATTCCTGCAATAGTAAAGACAGACACGATAGCCAGAAACATCCAGTCAATATTCACACCTGCACTGATGTCACCCGTAAATCCGAGCAGTGACTTTATTCCTATAATAAGAAGTGATGTTCCAACAGCTTCTTTCATTGGGAGTCCGGCAAGCAATACAAGTGCCGGAATAATGAGAAACCCTCCGCCTGCGCCAACGAATCCTGTTAACACTCCAACTACTGCACCTTCAAGAAAGATCAGAGCGTAATGATGACCGGGTTTCATTTTTGACGGGTCCGGAGCCTTAGATTTTCTGATCATTGATATCGAAGCAGCAATCATAAGTGCAGCAAAAACTGTCATTATAAAAATCGGCCTTGTAAACTGAAATCCCCCAACCGTGAAGATCACATCGGGCAGTGCAGGCATAATAAATTTTCTCGTCAGGAATACTGCGATCAATGAAGGCACAGAGAAAATCAGCGCAGCTTTGAGGTTAACAAGATTATTTCTGTAATAATTGTAAGAACCTGCGAGAGCTGTGAGTCCGACAATGAACAACGAATATGAAGTCGAAATTTCCGGTCCGAGTCCGAAAACATATACAAGTATGGGCACTGTTAGTATTGAACCGCCGCCGCCAATCAGTCCGAGCGAGATCCCTACAACTGTTGAAAGAATATATCCGATAATTTCAGTCATCTGTGGCCGTTCTTGCTGTTGAACAAGCTGCATGATTCCATGCATTCAAATATCTTCAGTATCTTTCTGTCTTCAAGACGATAAAGAACATTCATTCCATGCTTCTCGCATTTAAGAATTCCGCGGTCTTTCATCTTGATAAGATGATGTGAAAGGAGTGATTGCTCAATATCTGTATCAATGTTTTCCTGAATCTCCGTAACCGTAAGAGGTTCTTTCTCTTCAAGAGCTTCGAGTATCTGAAGTCTCACCGGATGTCCGATCGTCTTCAGGATCTCCGCTACTCTTGTTATCTCTTCGGCTGTTAAGTGTGTTGTAGTTGGCATTGTTTTATTTAACTATACAAAGATATGAACATTTCTTCATATAGTCAAG
>CALEVL010000141.1 GCA_937924675.1 uncultured Ignavibacteria bacterium
GCAGCCTAATTGCCTAAAATTGCTCGGTACGGCTACGAGAATTTCAACTCCTCACACGACAGAAGAGCGCTGTCGTGTTCGTCAAACAGGAAATTCTCGCTCACGCCGTCCCTCGCAATTTCTTAACGGCAATTAGGCTGAGGCGGGTTGTTTTTCCGAACCAAATATTTTCTAACTTTCCGGTTTGATTTCGAAAGAATTTCCGAAATGCATAAACGTTATGTAAAACAATGTCGCATGACTGCCCTGAACCTCAATTTCACATTGAATAACCCCTTTAATAACTATATCTTATTACCAATGAATAAAGCATTTCTTGAGAACATATTTGCCAAAGCTGGCAAGTCTCAGATATTTATTGTTGGTGATGTCATGCTTGACCGATATCTGTTCGGAGATGTCAACAGGATCTCCCCTGAAGCTCCGGTTCAGGTATTTGACATAAAGAAGAGCGAAAATCGCCTTGGCGGCGCTGCAAATGTCGCATTCAATGTGAGTACATTGGGATCCACTCCTTTTTTGATTGGAGTAACAGGCATTGACCGTGAATCCGAACTTTTAAAGGAGCAGTTGAATTTGCTCGGAGTTTCTACAGACGGGTTAATTTCAGAATCAGACCGTCCCACAACAAGCAAAACCAGAGTGATCTCAGATGCTCATCATCTCATAAGAATTGACAGCGAATCTAAAGAAGAAATCTCAAAGAACTCGGAAAACAAGATCATTGAAATCCTCGAGAGCAAGTCTCTTAACGGTGACGTAGTGATTCTTCAGGACTACAACAAAGGAGTACTTACAAAGGAACTTATTAACAATATCACCGGAATAGCCAAAAGGAAAGAATTGCGTGTATTGGTAGATCCTAAGTTTGAAAATTTCTTTGAATATAAGAATGTCTATCTCTTCAAACCAAACAGAAAAGAACTCGAAGATGCATTAGGCAAGAAGGTCAGAGATCATAATCACATTGACAAACTTGCCGAAGAGGTAATGGAAAAGATCAGGTGCGATAATATTATTCTGACACTCGGAGAACACGGCATGCTGATATTGGAGAAAGCAAACGGTAGTATTACAAAAGAAATTATCGGAACCAAGGCAAGGAAAGTCGCAGATGTTTCCGGTGCCGGAGATACAGTGATCTCAACAATTGCAGTTTGTCTATCGGGAGGCTCCAGTCTGAGAGAATCTGCTATAATCTCAAATCATGCGGCCGGACTTGTCGTTGAAGAGGTTGGAATAGTACCTGTTGACAGAGATGCTTTGATCGAGAACATAACAGGCGACTCAAATTGATATTAAATTCAGCAGACATAAAGCATAGAGTTAAAGAGCTTAAAAGCGAAGGCAGGAAGATCGTTTTCACCAACGGATGTTTCGATATTCTACACAGAGGACATGCGGAATACCTTGAACAGGCAAAATCACTCGGCGATGTGCTGGTAGTCGCAGTCAATTCAGACTTGTCGGTTAAGAAACTCAAAGGTGAAAACAGGCCGGTCAACAAGGATCAAGACCGCGCATTCTTAATTGACAGACTCAAGCCGGTTGACATTGTAACCATATTTACTGAAGACACACCGTACAATTTGATTTCCGAGATTGTTCCGGATGTTCTGGTAAAGGGCGGAGACTGGAAAGAAGAAGATATTGTCGGTTCGGATATTGTTAAGAAAAACGGAGGCAGAGTTGTAAGCCTTAAGTTTGTTGACAGCTATTCAACGACATCAATCATAGACCGCATGTCAAAAGTTAATCATCAGTAAGTTCACTCCTTCTCAAATGGCAGAAGCCGAATCCACAAATAATATTCCTGTAAACCCGGACGATACCTCAGGAAAAGTTTCCGCCAAGAAATCAGGCGGAGGATTTTTCAGGAAGATTGCGGCCATCTTCGGCATTCTGGTATTATTATTGATTTTGCTTCTCATCTTCATACAAACGGATTACTTTAACAGAATTGCTGTTGACTTTGCACTGAAGGAAATCAACAAGTCACTCAATGAGAAAGACTCACGCTTAGCAATTGGCTCACTCGAAGGAAATCTTCTCACCGGAATAGTGCTCAAAGATGCTGCTGTTGTGGTTAAGGAAGATACTCTGATTAAGTTTCAGTCATTGACTCTGAAGTATGACATCCTTCGATTGCTTTCTAAAGAAGTAATAGCAGAGGAAGTAATACTTGATCGGCCGTCCATAAACCTATTCAAAGTCAGGGATAAGAGTGACAGCTTAGTATGGAATTTCGAATATCTTCTTGAATCTGAAGAAGAAGAAGAAGATACGACTACATCAGAGTTCGATTGGGGTATCAGCGCAAACAAAGTTCAGATAAAGAACGGAAGCCTGAAGATTCTTAGAGATAAGCCGGAGAATATCAGACTCGGCGAATATGCGATTCAAAAGATAGATACATTCGGATTTAGCAATCTGGATGTTACAGAGTTGAATGTTGATCTAACTGCAAATTACTTTCCGCTAAGAAAGGATGCACAAATAGACAACATCAGTTTCAAGACCAATTCCGATTTCAATGTTGACAGTCTAAGACTTGAAGCAGAACTAAACGTACCGGATGAAATTGCAACACTAAGAAATTTCCGGCTTTACACAGACAGGAGCGATATTGCATTCAACTTCATTAGAATGACTGAGATAAGTCTTGAGAAAGGGATTAATTACGAGGAGTTTGACAAGAACATGACACAGATTGATCTCCAGATAACCAGGATAAATTTTGACGATCTGACATTCTTTCTTCCCGAGCTCAATTTTCTCGATAGTGTTGTGTCACTCAGACTTTATGCAGAGGGTGATTTTGCCGACTTGAATATCACAAGACTTGAGACAGAGCTTCCGAATTCCAAACTTAAGTTTACCGGCAAAGTCAAGAATCTAGACGAGCCTTCAAAACTTTATCTCGATGTAACCGGGACAGATCTTTCAATTGATCCTGCAGATACCAGGAGAGTTATACCGGGACTTTCGGTTCCGGATTACAGTTACGTAGGACCGGTATATCTGCCCTATGCACATTTCAAGGGTCCGCCGTCAAATTTTGAAGCTGAATTTGATTTCCGAAGTTCTGTAGGCAATGTAACGGGCAAAGGTTCGCTTGATGCTTCGGCGGACGAAAGTGTTTACAAGGGTGAGTTTGAAGTAAGCAGAGTAAACCTCGGAAAGTTTTTGAAGGACAGCAAACTTGAAAGCGATATTACCGGCGAATTCAAAACAGCAGGTAAGGGATTTGATTACAGGACTATGTCAGGATTTCTTGATTACAGAATCAGATCAACAAAATTCTACGGGCAAAATATAAATAACTCTGAAGGCAGATTAGATTTCAACCGCGGGAGTGTTAAGCTGGGTTTGAACTATTCTTCCACCACACTCAAGACAAAACTTGCAGGCAGCATAAACGTTTCCAATATCGCCAACATATCATACAATCTCAAGGGAACCGCATCAGGGCTTGACATATCATCATTCACCAAAGACAATTCACTAAAGAGTAATCTGAGTTTTGATTTTGATGTTAACGGACGCGGATTTGATCCGGACAGGCTTGCCGGCAATTACAAAATAAATATGAAGCCTTCAAGCTTTGCAGGAGTTGAGATACCGGAAGGAAAACTTGCTCTAGAATCGGAATCAGGGAATATGAAGAAGATAGAACTTATAACAGACTTTGCAGATTTGGAAATTGAAGGAAGTTTCGGTTTTAGCCAGATTGCAACTTCAATAGGAGAGAACCTGGACAATCTTATGATGGCATTTAATGATAAGGATACAATTGATTCAATGGATTCATTGCCGGTAAACCTGGTTCCTCTTACATCGGCCGGTTGTAACAATTACAGCCTTACTTATAAAGTCAATGTAAGAAATCCTTCGAGGTTAAGGACTTATCTCGACAGCGTGGACATTTATGTAAAAGCTTTTCTAACAGGAGATATTTCAGACAGTTGTGGATTATTCTCTCTGAATTCCGAAGGCTATCTGCGCGATCTCAATGTATCGGATTCAGTAATTGCTGCAGACTCACTGCCTTTGAAATTCAGCATGACAAACAACATTTCTTTCCCGGGGCTTAAAGGTTTTTTTGCAGAACTGAATCTGCGTTCACCGGAATTATTTGTTTCCGGCATTCCGGTTGATTCATTGGAGGTAGACGTATTTGTCGTTAATGAAAAAGACTCTATAATAATATCGGCAATTCCTGACAGTTCCGGCAGAGTTTTTGCGACAGCATCTGTAAAAGATTCAATGATAGTAACATTTGATTCTCTTGCATTCACATATAATGATTTTCAGATTGCAAACAACAAGGATCTGATTCTGAAATACGTCAATAATGATACAATTGAAGGAATTGATTTTAGAAAGTTTGCAGTAACAAGTTTTGGACAAAGGTTGTCAGTTGACGGATTTTATTCTATCCGGGATTCCAGTTCGTTAAAGATATCCGGAAAGAATCTGAAAGTAGAAACCTATTCAATGCTGATGGGAAACCGGGTTGTTGATACTGCAAACACATTACTGGGCAATATAAGAAATCTTGAAATAGACTTTGACGGCACCTTGCAAGACCCCAACTTCAGGATTATAGCTATCTCCGATATTTTGCGATATGGTTCAACAAAAATTGGCCGACTTGATGCGAATTTAGTTTATCAGAACGACAATACTATTTCCGACATTACATTCACGAACGTAAACAATACCGGCGACTTCAAGATTAAGGGAAATCTGCCTATGGTAATCACATTAGACGGTGACTCAACGAATCTTAATGAGAGAAGAAAAGTCTTTCTTGATAAAGATGTAAATCTTACTGCATTTGCCAAGAACTTTCAAATCAAAGTTTTCCAGCAATTAATTCCTTACACAAAAGGACTTGAAGGGACGCTTCAGGGTGGCATTAGCATACTTGGAAAAGCAGAGAAACCAAGACTAACCGGTACTATGAATATTGATTCAGGCAAAGTAGGAGTGACTCTTACAAAAATGAAATACAATTTTCATGCTGACGTTGAAACAGAGAATGAGAAACTGATAATCAAGAATTCATTTATAAGAGTACCTCAGGATCCGACAAGATTTATTTCTGCTTCAGGTTATGTTGATCTGACTGGATTGACTCTCAACGACATCAGACTTGAAATGTCAGGTGATGTTAAAGCTTTTGACAAAGACAACGGTCCAACGGAACTTGGAATAACCGGCGACCTGTGGGTTGGCAGCGGCAATCCAAAGCTCTTGTTAACAGGCCGCCAGGGAAATTTGAATCTTTCCGGAAATCTTCTTCTTGTAAAAGGCAACATCTCCTTCAATCCTTTTGTTCAGGAAGCTTACAAGATTTCTGATGATGACTTCAATTACGGAATCATCATTGACTCTCTGCTTAAAGACGGCAGAAGTGTTTCAAGGATCTTGCAGGAAAAGAAGGACAGCATGCTTGTTCTTACAAATCAGAACCTCAATCCTTTCGAAAAAATACTCTACATCGCGTCTGAAAAACCTGAGCTAAGAAAGGTGGCACGTGAAAAGTCAGGTGCTTTCATCTATGACGTATTTGTTTCAACCTCGGACAACGTATTCTTAAGATTCATAGTCAATGAGAGATCTCAGCAGGAATTTTTCGGAGAAATTAAAACCGATTTGTATGTGGACAACAGGGAGAATAATCAGATCGCCGCAAGAGGTATCGTAACCCTCGGGAATAATTGTTATTACAGATTCTTCAGGAAGTTTGATGCTACAGGCAAAGTTGTTTTCAATGGTCCGGTTACGAATCCTGAACTGAACATCAAAGCAAATTACAAAGGCATTGTATCTGACAATGCAACAGGTGTTCAAAGTTTCTTTAACGAAGTACTTATTGCGCTTGATGTGACAGGTCCTGCAATGAATCCAAAAATAGACATCACACTTGAGAGAGGCGGAACGAAAGAGACAGGACAGAATGCATCAAGCGATGCAATTTCATTTCTTCTCTTCGGAAAATTTCAGGACCAGCTTACATTTTCCGAGAGTTCAACGCTTGGAGTAAATATTGGCACTTCGTACCTCTCCGGCTTTCTCTCTTCTGAGATTGAGAAGATACTCCCCTTCCTAATAAATACAGACGTCAGTTACGTTGATTCCAAAACAGGCACTGTTGCTGAAAACGCTGACATTCGATTCACAGCATCTTTCGGAGATGCCATAGTGAGGTTCGGAGGTCAATTGTTTAAAGGACTTTCAAATACTGACTTTATAATTGACTATCCTGTTGGGAAGATATTCAACTCTAAAACTCTATCCAGCAATCTTTTTTTCAGACTGGAAAGGATTTATGATCCAATCGATTTTTCATCAAGCTCTTCATCTGTGATTACAGGCACAAGAGTGGGAGCACAACTTTATTACAGAATTAAATTCTAACATCATCAACATCAAAGAAAACATACTGGAGTTTCTCCTCCGGAATAAGGACAAGTCATTCAAGGCAACATCTATCTTCAAGAGACTTGATTTGAGAACGGCTCACAGAGGATCATTCAGAAGCGGGCTTCAGACTTTGCTCAATGAAGGTTTGATAATAAAAGAAGGCAAATATTTTGCGGCCGGCCGGAGTGATAGCAGAAAGGAAATTCCGCTGACAGGCGGAAAATCCTTAAACATCCGCATTGGCACGATTGACTATGGCAAGGATGGACGAAACGTTGTAAAAATCGGAGACAATGACAGATTCGAAGACATGCTGAAAATAAGCAATCCAAAGGGGCACAAACTTCGGATAGGAGACAAGGTTGAATACAAACTTATGATGTCCGAAGAAAATGAAGAGCTTGCTAAGATCATCAGCATACTTGATGCAAAGGATGTCAGATTTGCAGGTCGATTTGAAGACAAAAGGAAATATGGAATTATTAGTCCTGACTCACGTGAAGTACGCAGGGATGTTTATGTTCTTCCCAAATATTTTGGAGGAGCGAAAAGCGGAGACAAAGTTTTTGCAAGACTTGATAATCCGGCTGACCTTACAGATGAGAATGCAGAACTGACGGCAAAAATCGAAAAAGTATTGGGAAAGCCCGGGGAGAAAGATACTGAGGAGAAATCGATCATGCTTCAGTACGGTCTTGTAAAGAATTTCCCGAAAGAGGTTGTGAGCGAAGCAAAGAGTATTTCAGGAGCTATCAGTTCAGAGGGACGACTTGACCTTAGGGATAAAGTAATTTTTACAATTGATCCAGAAGATGCAAAGGACTTTGACGATGCTGTTTCAATTGAAATACTTGATGACGGCACTTACATGCTTGGCGTTCATATTGCAGATGTTTCTCATTATGTTGAAGAAGGTTCTGCATTAGATGCTGAAGCTCTGAAGCGTGCTACGAGTGTATATCTGGTCAGGAATGTAATTCCAATGCTGCCGGAAAGATTATCGAACGACCTGTGTTCACTTAAGCCAAATGAAGACAGGCCGGCATTCTCAATCTTCATTCATTTGTCAAAGAGATTTGCAGTGAAGGGCTACGAGATAGCAGAGACAATCATAAACAGCAAGAGAAGGTTTACTTATGAAGAAGCTCAGGAAGTTATCGATACCGGCAAAGGTGACTTCAGCAAGGAACTGAAACTTATGCACAGGATCAGCAAGTCTATTACAATTAAGCGACTGGAAGAGGAGAGTCTTGATTTTGATTCAAATGAAGTGAAGTTTAAGTTTGATAAAGGCGGAAACATAACGGACATCGTAGTGAAGCACCGCCTTGAATCAATGCGTCTCATAGAAGAGTTTATGCTTTTGGCAAACAAGTGCGCAACATTGTATGTTAACAAACTATCCAAAGAGCTCAAAACTCCGCTTCCGTTTGTTTACCGCGTTCATGATATACCGAACAAAGAGAAGCTTGAAGAACTCGCTGAATTTGTGAAGCAGTTTGGACATTCCCTTAAAGCAGATGACAAGAATTCGCTTAGAAAACTTCTTGAAGGAATTAAGGATACTCCGGAAGAATTCATTATCAATGATCTTCTAATCAGGTCAATGGCAAAGGCAATTTATTCTCCGAGAAACATTGGTCATTACGGACTTGGATTTCACGACTACACACATTTCACTTCCCCAATTCGGAGATATCCCGATTTGATCGTTCACAGGCTTCTCAAGAAATATTTAAAGCCGAAAGAATTGTCGAATTCATTTATTGAGTCTGTAAAGAAAGAATTGCCTGATCTTTGCAGACATTGTTCGATCAAAGAACAGAATGCCGAGATTTCCGAACGTGAATCAATTAAACTTACGCAGACGCAATATATTGGAAATCATATAGGTGATGAGTTCGAAGGCATCATATCTTCTGTAGTACATTTCGGAATGTTTGTTGAGATAATGGACATCCTGGTGGAAGGAATGATCAGGTTCAGGGATCTCGATGATGATTATTATGATTTTGACGAGCGCCGCAAGACAGCAACAGGAAGAAGAAGAGGTAAGAGCTTCCGGGCCGGGCAAAAAGTAAGAGTGCAGGTGATAAGGGCGAATATGGAAACAAGGAAGATTGACTTTGCCCTGATTTCCTGATTGAGTTTTTAATGTGCTATTGAAATTTTTTAAGTGTACAGGAGCAATTAACTATTTCATAACACTATAACATTACAAACGCTTCCAAATTGAGCAATCGGGTAATTAGCTGCCCTCAATCTCTGACTAAGTATGTAGTTTATACAGTCTAAATTTCTTAATTTTGCTCTTAATTTTCACAAATCATGGCAAAAGCAACAACCAAAGACAATCCCACAAAACTGCGTCTGAATGAGATTGAAAAGGAACTTGCAGGCCTTTCTGAACAAAGGAATGCGCTTGTTGCCCATTGGAATTTAGAGAAAGATCTAATCAATTCAATCCGTTCTGCTAAGGAAGAAATTGAATTACTCAAGACAGAAGCAGATAAGTTTGAACGGGAAGGAAATCTCGCTAAGGTTGCAGAACTAAGATATGGGAAGATCCCTGATGTTGAGAAAAATATTGCAGCAAAAACAGATGAACTGGCAAAGATCCAAAAGAATAACAAGATGCTTAAAGAGGAAGTTGATGCCGAAGATATTGCTGAAATAGTTTCAAAGTGGACAGGCATTCCTGTAACAAAGATGCTTGAAGGAGAAAGAGAAAAGCTTGTTCACATGGAAGATAATCTGAAGAACAGAGTGATCGGACAAGATGATGCAGTAATTGCAGTTTCAAATGCAATAAGAAGATCTCGTGCCGGACTTCAGGATGAGAACAGGCCGATTGGTTCATTCATATTTCTCGGAACTACAGGCGTTGGCAAAACAGAGCTTGCAAGAGCGTTAGCAGAGTTTCTCTTTGATGATGAAAAAGCTATTGTAAGAATAGATATGAGCGAGTATATGGAGAAGCATTCTGTTTCACGGCTGATTGGTGCTCCTCCCGGCTATGTCGGATATGAAGAAGGCGGCCAGCTCACTGAAGCAGTTAGAAGAAAACCATACAGTGTAGTATTGCTTGATGAGATTGAGAAGGCTCATCCTGATGTATTCAATATTTTACTCCAGGTTCTTGATGAAGGAAGACTCACAGACTCAAAAGGAAAGACGGTCAACTTCAAGAACACTATCATCATCATGACTTCTAATCTCGGTTCTCATCTGATTCAAGAGAAGCTTCAGGTTATTACTCCTGAAAACAGAGATCAGATCATCGGTGAACTTCGTGTGCAATTGATGGATATGCTTAAAGCCACAATACGCCCGGAGTTTCTGAACAGGGTTGATGAGATAATAGTATTCAAACCATTGACGGAGAAAGAGATCAGACAAATCGTAGATCTTCAGCTTAAATATCTTCAGGACAGAGTTGAAAGGAATAATATGAAACTCATTATTGATGATGATGTTAAGGATTGGCTGGGCAAACTTGGATATGATATAGCTTATGGCGCAAGACCGCTTAAGAGAACAATTCAGAAGCACATGGTCAATGTTCTGTCAGAAAGAATTCTTAGTGCGGATTTTCTTCCGGGTGATGTAATACATGTGCATCTGAATAAGCAAGGACTGATTGATTTTGCAAAGGATCCATCCTGATTTTTTCATTCCATAATTGCCATCAATTCAATGATTTGACGATTGATTAATTATACCGAAAATTATTTTGACTTAGAGATATTGCGGCTTTCCGAAATCAAGCTTCATGAAGCTACAGAAAATATCCGCCTGCGAAATATCTATAACAGGATTTCCAAGTCAAAGTACCTCTTTAATCCGGTTATTGTCGGTCGGCTTGATAACGAGCTGATACTTCTTGACGGAGCAAACAGATACGGCTCTCTGAAGAGCATTGGGTGCAAATTAATTCTTGCTCAGGTGATTGATTACAAAAACAGAAGTCTGAAACTTGATAAATGGGACCACCTTGTATATGACTTTCCGATTGAACGGCTCAAATCTTTGTGCGGGCGTCTTGGACTTGAGTATAATCATATAGGACATATGCACGGGCTAAAGGAGATCGAACAGAAATTTCATTACCTTCTCGCATCAGAACTTGACAGCGATGAAAACATAATTGTGAAGCTATCCCCTTCAATGGATAAGATGATCAAAGAACTCGACAGCATTACAAAACTCTATTTTAAGAAATTTGATTTCGACAGGTCTGAAAGCGACATAAAATTTTCAGAACTTAGGAAGTATTCAAGACGCAAAGGGACTTTGATTGTTTTTCCAAGCTTTAAGAAGCACCATATTGTTGAGATCGCAAACAGTCCGTATCGTCTTCCGGCAGGAATCTCCCGACACAAGGTTGTGAATCGAGTACTTCATGTCAAATACGAAATCAGAAAACTTATGAGTGAAACCAACATAAAGGGAAAGCAGGATGAGTTGCAGCAGCTTCTGACAGACAAGATAGACAAGAACAAAGTTAGGCAGTATCAGGAATCGGTTATTGTATTTGATGAATAAGAATCGGAGAATGATCCTAATTTGAGTCCTGAATTTTTCATTGCCAAAAGATATCTCTTCTCTAAGAAGAAATTCAATTTCATTACTGTTATCTCGTTGATTTCGGTGCTCGGTGTAACGGTTGGCGTAGCGGCATTAATCATTGTATTGTCGGTGTTCAACGGCTTCAGCAGTAAGGTTACCACCATGCTGATAAACTTTGATCCGCACATAAGAATTGAAGCAGCCGGGGAAGGCAAAGTTGCAGACTATGGAGAGCTTCAGAATAAGGTAAGGAGTCTTGGATATGAGAATGCATCTGCATACACTCTGAACAAGGGAATGCTTGCCAACAATAAAACCAACGAAGTAGTATTCATAAAGGGTGTCGAGGCGGACGGAGTTTCAGCTGTTTCAGGGATCAAAGAACTAATAAGATTCGGAGAATTTGATGTAAGTGATGAAGGAGGTATAGGAGGTATAGTTATCGGATTCTCTTTGCTGAACAAGCTTAAATCAATGCCCGGTGATACTATCACGCTTTTGAGTCCTTTAGGACTTGAGAAATCGTTGACACAATTTGTTGATCCGAATTCCGGACAGTTCGTGATAAAGGGAGTTTACGATTCTGACAACAAAGAGTATGACGGAAACTATGCATTCGTTTCAATCAGTTCATCACAGGAATTATTTGAGCTTGACGGGAAAGTAAATGGTATTGAAATGAGAATTCCTGACATCAGCAATTCTCAAAAGGAGAAAGAAAAACTGACACAATCTCTTGGCAGTGACTACAAAGTAATGACATGGTATGATCTGCATGAAGACTTTTATTCGATATTGAAAGTTGAGAGAATGACTGTATATCTTATCTTAAGCTTGATAATTGCAGTTGCGTCATTTAATATACTGGGCTCTCTTACAATGACAGTGATTGAGAAAAGACGGGACATAGGCGTATTAAAAGCAATTGGTGCCACGGATGGTATGATAACAAGGATCTTCTTATACGAAGGAATTTCTGTCGGGCTGATCGGCATGCTTGCCGGTACAGTGATCGGCATTTTAGTTACACTCGGACAAAAGTACTTCCAGTTTTACAAGCTTGATCCGCTGATTTACAAGATTGATGCATTGCCGGTAGAGATGAGAATCATTGACCTGATACTTGTACCATTGGCTGCCTTTGCACTTTGCTTTCTGGCATCTCTTTATCCATCAAGGAGAGCGGCTTCACTTGAACCTGTTAGCGCAATAAGATGGGAATAGAATCAGATTGTGTGTTTTCATTAAACGGAATGACTCAATAAATTGCTTACGCTAAAAAATATTAAGAAATCGTACGGACTTGCCGGTGCAGAGAGATTGCAAGTTCTCAAAGGCATTGACCTGCAAGTGGAAAAAAGTGAGATCGTTGCAATAGTCGGACAATCTGGTGCGGGAAAAAGCACACTGCTTCATATTATTGGAACTCTTGACAGACCTGACTCGGGCACTTATGAATTCAACGGCAATGAGATCATGCAGCTTAATGACAGAAAGATTTCTGAATTCAGGAACAAAGAGATCGGATTCATATTTCAGTTTCATCATTTACTTCCGGAATTCACAGCACTTGAGAATGTAATGATCGCATCAATGATCGGGGGAAATGAAAATCGTGATGAGGCGGAGAGAATGCTTGCAGAAGTCGGGCTAAAAGACAGGGCAGAGCACAAACCGTCAGAACTATCCGGCGGTGAATCGCAAAGAGTTGCAATAGCAAGATCGCTTGTTAATTCTCCCGGGTTGATACTTGCCGATGAACCGACAGGCAATCTGGATTCGGAAAATTCTGCAGCAATCATTGAACTGATCTTTGATCTAAGAAAGAAACTTGATAAGACATTCATCATTGTTACTCATAACGAAGCATTTGCTTCAAGATGCGACAGAGTTATAAGTCTTAAAGATGGAAAAGTGACCGGCTCCAAATTGAATCGAACGGCAGAAGCAAATAACTCTTGATTAGCTAAAATGTCACATAAAATAAGAACAACAGGACTTAATCTTTTTTACGGTAAGGCTCAGGCACTTTCCAACATTGACATTAAGATCAAGGAGAATCATGTTACAGCTTTGATCGGACCTTCAGGTTGCGGTAAATCGACATTTCTCCGAACACTGAACAGACTCAATGATCTGATTGACTCAGTCAGAATAGAGGGTGAAGTGATAATTGGCGGTGAGAATATATATGACAAAGGAGTTGATGTTGTATCGCTTCGAAAACGAGTAGGAATGGTGTTTCAAAAATCCAATCCGTTTCCAAAATCAATTTATGAGAATGTTGCGTACGGACCGAGGATTAATGGTGTTAGCAAGAAGAAATTTCTTGATGAGATAGTTGAACACAGTTGCAGAAAAGCTGCAATATGGGATGAAGTAAAGGACCGGCTGAACGACTCTGCAATGGGACTCTCAGGAGGCCAGCAGCAGAGAGTCTGTATTGCAAGAGCTCTTGCAGTTGAACCGGATGTATTGCTGATGGATGAACCTGCTAGCGCGTTGGATCCGATTTCGACTTCAAAAGTTGAAGAGTTGATTTATGAATTGAAAAAGAGTCTGACTATTGTCATAGTAACACACAACATGCAGCAGGCAGCAAGAGTGAGCGACTATTGCGCATTCTTTCTCATGGGCGAACTTATTGAGTATGAGGATACAGCAAAAATGTTCACTCGTCCCACGCATGAAAAAACACAGAATTATATTTCCGGAAGGTTCGGTTGATCCGGGCAGTACAAGTCATTTGACAAGAATTTAATACAACTGATATGTATCAATATTTGCAAGAAGAACTTGAACAGTTAAAGTCCAAGATCATCAGAATGGGCAGCCTTGTGGAAACACAAATAGGTGATTCATTCAGGGCATTATTCAGCGGTGATATTGAACTTTCTGAAGTGGTTATACAGAAAGATGACGAAGTAGACAAATTTGAAGTGAGGATCGACAAGCATTGTCAAAGGATCTTTGCACTAACACAACCAGTTGCATACGACCTAAGACTCATAATGGCTTCATTGATGATCAATACAGATCTTGAAAGAATGGGTGACCTTGCAGTTAGTGTTTCACTGAAGACAAAGTATCTTCAGGACTATGTTGACTTGCTTCACGAAATGAAGATCGATGAACTTGCCGGAAAAGTTCATACTATTATCAGAATGTCCATTGATTGCTTCGTAAACGGTGATTCTGAGCTGGCAAAGGAGATCATTCGTGTTGACAGAGAGATAGACCGGCTCGAATCTGAGATTTTCAATATGCTGACAGACAAAATGAAAGAGGATAATGAGATGATAGTCCCTTGCTCACACATACTCACGCTAACAAGAAACATAGAGCGACTTGCCGATCATGCCGCAAATATTGCAGAGGATGTAATCTTCCTTATCGATGCAAAAATAATGAAACATGCAAAAGATTCACTGAACGATTCCCGTAAAGGAGAATCACAGAGCTGAACTGATATGAAGTATGCCCTGATGGCGCTCATTTTGTTCGGATTTACTTCAATTGGATTTTCGCAGGAGTCTAAAACCGATTCAACCTCGAGGCAAAGAAAAGATACTCTCATCATCAGGGAATCCAAATTTGTTTCCGGCATTTCAAAACCGAACCGCTATGATTCCCTTTTCATCTGGAGTGACAGACGATCAATTTCAGAGGTCAGCAGCGAGCTTCCGGGCTTCTATGTTTACAGATTCAATGACTTCGGAAGAAATTCAATCAATTTCAACGGCACTTCTGATAAAGAAATTGGCGTCTTACGCGACGGTATTCAGATCTACGATATCTACTATGGCGGATTTGATCCTGCAAGCATTTCGATCAACGATATAGAGTCAATTGAAGAGATCAGTGCTGTTTCATCCTTTCTTTACGGAGTAACTTCCTCCGCAAAATCATTGAACTTTGTCACCAAAGACAAAATTCAAAGCAAACCATTCTCGCAATTCAGATTCTCACAGGACAGATTCAATTCACTTTTCGCAGATGTATTTTTTACTTTGCCTTTAACTAAGAAATACAGTTTAACAATGGGTGTTACGAAACACTCTACAGACGGCAGATACACCAATACTGTTTTTGATGTTTGGAACGGACGCATGAGATTCAACATGTTACTTTCTGACAAAATAAATCTGCGTGCAGACTTCTACTACAATGACATAGAAAGAGGACTTAACGAAGGACTTCAGTATAACGAAGATGTTAATGTGCTTGAAGATGAAGATGCATCAGTTAACAATCCATACTCAAACGAATCTATTGAGCAGCTTTATTTTGGCGCCGCAATGACAGGGAAATTCTTTGGCAAGAATTCACTGACAAAACTTAACATTCATTCGTCGAATTCTTTAAGAAACTATTCTAATCTGATAATTGATTCAAGTCTTGTCAATGCAGGTTTTGGTGCGTCAGAAACTGTTCATTATATAGCAAACCTGATACAACTTTCTCAGGAAGGTAAGTTAAAGCTATCAAGAACTCTGACGATGAATTTGTTCGGAATGTTTTCGGGTTATCAGAATCATTATGACAAGCCGGTTAGCTATGACAAGGAGAGACTTCAGTTTTCTTTAAAGGCAACTTTAGACCATGACTATTTCAGATTCTCCGTGTTCGGCAACAATCCCGTATCGGATATTTCTTTTGACAATCTGAACAAAGGAGCAGAAGTTACATTCTTTGCAATCAGAAATAGTTCTACTATCCTTTCAATTTATGGAGGAATCAATGAAACAACGAATCCGGTATTCGCATATGATCCATACACTGTGAGAAAGAGCTACATTGAAGCTGGCGCAGGATTTGAGTTGGATCATCAGTTAAGCATTTCACAAACTTTTTACAGGTCGTCACCTTCTTTCAGTGAAAACACGCAGTTCTCATTTCAGACACAATCATTCAATGGACTCAACACAAAGCTCAGCTTCAATGCTTTTCATTTCTATTCTGACATTTCGTACGGCTATGCAGAGTCAGATCTCTTTCCCGAACACAATCTCGTTTTTGATTTAAGTTACAGAAATTTCTTGTTTCTCAAAAAGCTGAACCTGCATACCGGATTCAGAGGAAGCTATCTGCGAAGAAGATCAGTTGATTTTGTTTTTGATCAGAAGAAGAATGAGATAGTGTCATTAACTGACACTTTTAAGAGGGATGAATTCAATATTGATTTCTACTTGGGAGCAAGGATAGGCAGAGCAAATGTGAATCTGACACTTGCAAATCTGTTCAACAGTTTTTCCTATGGTGCAAATCTTTATCCGCAGGATAACCGCGGAGGATTTGTAAACGTGATCTCACGATTTTCTATTGTTTGGGATTTTATTGATTGATCTGATCATCCGATCAGACTGTCAACTGCATTCTTAACGTCTTCAGCTTCAATCAGCTTCATGCATTTGAACTCGTCGGTTCCCGTGAATTTACACTCTGCCGGCTTGGGAGAATTGTAAAAGCAGGGACTGCATTCAAGCTCCTTTCTTACTACAACATTCTTTGTCATCCATGGGAATAATTCTTTGCTGTTGGTGTATCCAAAGATTGCAACAGTGGGCAAACTCAATGCCGCTGCGCAGTGCATGAACGCAGTATCATTTGAAATGAAGATTGAACAATGCTTCATCCTTGCAATCGAATCCATAAAGTTTGAAGTCGAAGCTATTTTTGCATCATGTCCAGAAGCAGAAATTATCTCGTTGTTAAGTTCATATTCGTTTCCAAACAAGAGCACTTCAAAATCTTTTTCATCACAAAGATACTTTATCAGCTCCACGTAACCTTCTTTGCTCCATCTCTTATGAATGTGATTCTTAAGAACAGATGAACCGGGATGAATCCCTGCCAGCTTCTTGCTATTCAGACCATTCTCAATCATCCATTGATCAGCATCAAGAGTATCATTTTCAGAAACATAAATTTCCATTGCACCTGCAGATTCATCATTTACATCAACTATTGGTTTAATGAGGTCTATGTTTTGCAGAACATTATGCCTGTCTTTAATTTCATTGATCAGAATATCATTGAAGAACTCGGCTCTGGAAGTGTTAGTGTGAATGTAGTGATGAGATATCTTGTGTTTTGCTCCAATCAATGCATTCACAACATTGTACTCGAGCCTGTTAGAAGGATAGACATTTATCGAATAGTCATAATCATTCTGCTTAAGCTTTCGCAATTCAGAAATTGACTTCAGTTTTGATTGCTTCAGGAAGTCAATATGAAAGATCGATCTCAACGCAGGATGATTCAGATACATTTCCTTAACCGACCTGAACATAACAAGCATATCAATCTCTGATTCAGGCAATTTCTCCTTAAGCAATTTCAATGCAGGTGAAAACATTAGAGCATCACCGTTACCGGAAAGCGCATTAATTATGATCTTCATAATCCAAAGCGGAGGAAATTGTATTTAGATGGGATTTGCATGTGCAATATAACAGGAGGGTTCAATGCATTCGTATTTGTCGGAAAGAGTTTCGGACAAGAACTAACGCATTATCTCCGGATTGTATTTTTTAATCTTGTCAATGCTTTTTCGTGCAAGCAGACTGTCACCTTTCTCACTGTAGAGCTGATACAACTGGTAATGTGCGATTACATTATGATCATCATTCTGAACAGCTTTTTTGTAGCTGTCAAGTGCAAGATCCTTCTTCCCCTGCTGCATATAAATATCACCCATATACTGATACGGCAAACCAAAACCGACAGGACCCATATCAATGGATTGCTTGAATTCTGTCAAAGCTATCTGGGCTCTTGCCTTATCCTTAGAAGAATTCATTGCCTGATTGAACATGTTTACAAACTTAACACTGTAATTTGGATTTCCGGGAAACTCTGCCTTATTGGACTTCACCTCTTCATCAGACTTTCTCTTATAGACAATATCCATGAAACCTGTTGAATTATCTGCGATGTAAAACGGACTGTAATATTTATTAAACTCAGCAGTTGTAAACAATGCTCTTTCTGCATAAGCACTTGGCTTTACACCGGTTGAGAAATATATATAATCAGGATCGCGTGACATTACATAATCAGCATTGTAATTCCTTTCCTTCCAGCCAATCTCGTTCTCAGATATTTCTTTGATGATCTTTGGATTGTGAGCAATCTCTTTGTCTGTAAGTCCAAGCAGATCAATAACATTCACCTGCGAGCCTGCAAAATAAGATACTGCGCCTATGGTAGTTGCTGCAAGTGTCATCGGTCTCACGAGTTCTTTCTGCTTATTGCCAAACCATGTGCCGGTAATTTTCATCTTATCAACCAGACCGTTTTCCGAAGCAATATCAGATACCAACTTATCTTTCTGTGAACTGTAATAATAGAAACACATCACTGCAACTATTGCAGCAACTACACCGAAAGCAATTCCGGGTCCGGACTTCATCTTCATGTTCAGATATATTGAAGTGAGAAACTTCGCGAAAAGAATATATATGAGAGGAAGAATCGGCAGAAAAAATCTGTTCTGTTTCAACACGTCTCCGCCAACAGATACAACGTAAGCCAGAATTGCGAAAATGATCAGATAGAAAAGTGTTACTTCGAATCTGAATTCCTTTCTCTTTAGTAAAAAAAGAGGCAAGATCAATATTGCTCCATAGAGCATGTAAGAGCTTAGGAAATTGCTCAGATAATCCATACCGGCATTCAGATAGGCTGAAGAGAATCCTGTCTTTGCGTAATAAGTATTCGGGAAAAGGTAGCCGTAGTAAGAGTACCTGACAGCAAAATAAATTGCAACCGGAATTACATACACAAGGTATGTCTTAATGCTGTTCAGTGAAAAGAAATCTTTGAGGAATGACTCCTTATTACTGATGAAGGAATAGGACAGTTTATGAAGAATTACCAAACCAAAAAAATAGATCCCCTCCGGACGAGTCAAAGTAGCAAGCAGAAAGAACAATGGATACTTGAAATCGAAAGTATCTTTGTCTTTGCTGTGCATATAAAAGTATAAGCCAATCATGCAAAAGGAAATGAACATAGTCGTCTCCATTCCGCTGACAGCCCAGAAAATGAACGAACCCGTAAAAACAAGCATGACCGGAGGTATCAGGTCAAAGTAACCTTCCGTGATATTTTTGTCAGACTTTCTCTCTTTCTTAACTTCTACAGAGTCATTAATCCTTAAGGTTTCAGACAACTTGTATGTTGCAAAAAGCACAACAACCCCAAACAATACACTCAGTACCTGTGAGGCGTTCTCTATTCCAATATTAACCGAAAGAAGTCCGCTCAGTATCAGGACCCAAAGAAGATTTGTGTACCCTTCAACTCTCTCACCTATGTTAAAGACAAGACCGTTGCCGTCAACAAAATTCTTCACATATCTGAAACTGATGAATGCATCATCCTGAATGAACTTGTTATCTATTGCAACAAAAACAAATGCCGCAGATAATGCGGCAAGAAAGAAATATGCGATCTTGATTCCCTTTCCGGAATCTGACGTCGCCTTCACTGTACGTTCACTCTTCTGTTTCGCCATTCGTATTATATCCGGTTCAATTTTCCTTAGTGCTGCTTTTAATCATCTACCGGAAGGGTTTGCCATCTTCTGCTTTATTGATTCCATCTTCTGCTTTACGCTTGCATCACCGGGACTCATCGCGGAGAGTTTATTCAACAAATCAAGCGCTTTCTGATAATCCCCTTTCGTTTCATATATATCAAGCAGGATCCTGTATGGATTATAGTATGACTGCACATTAGCAGGGTTTTTTGATATCTCATCGCTTGCGCGATTCTCTATGCTTGCCGAATATTCATCAAACTTTGCCTTGTTGCCCAGCTTGTAATAAAGCATTGCAACATCATATTCTATTCTGTAATCCATTTCAATAACACTTCGCGGAATGTCCTTTTCCATTTTATCAAGAACTTCTTCGGCAAGTTTGAACTTGGTTGAATCGGATGAATATGTATATGCAAGTCTCATGAATACAGTTCTGTAGGTCTGAGCCATTCTTGTCTGATCCTCATTATAGAATAAATCCGGATTGTTGAGTCCGGTAAACCTGAACCCATACTGTGGAGTCTGCGATGGAGTTGCAGGATTATCAAACAAACTTTTCTTCATCACTTCAACATTTACTCCGTCATCACTGACAGTACTTACTTTAAAAGGCACTAATCTTTGTGCCATTCCTTCCATCACTAGATAATCACCCATTCCGACAAAATTATCTTCGGAAACGGTAATGGAGAAATAGATAGGCCTTTCCCACTTGTTTGCCTTTATGATATCAATAAGAAGAAGGTCGTTTGCCTTTACGGCAGTTATGACCTGATTCTGTGACTGCTGTCTTATCGAAGGCGGAACATTTACTGTTATCTTGGTTGGAAGATCCGGTCTGTTTCTCATTGAGTCAGGATATGCGCTCAACGGAACATCATAAGTAACAGTTTTCTTCTCATCCCATTGAACCGGCTGAAGTTTCTTAAGCTGAGCGTCCGATAATGTCATCGGAACTGTTAGTGCTCCATAGGGTCTTTCATTCTTAAGCTGAAGATTATACCAGTCAGTTTGCGCAAGTGAGAGATTAATTATCCTCACATCCGTCCTTACTCCATAAACTGCCTGCAGACACCAAAGAGGGAATGTGTCATTGTCACCGTTCGTAATAACAATTGCATCTTTCTCAAGACTTTGCAGGATGTTATATGCATAATCATACGGGAAATAATTTCCGTTCCTGTTTTGGTATTGATATCCTTCCCTGAGCTGATTTAACGGAACAAATGCAAATGAAAGAATCACTACTATGGATGCAATTGCAGTCATGGAAACTTTGCTCATCTTCTCCTTGATAATTTCAGCAAGTCCGGCAACGCCTACTCCGATCCACAATGAGAAAGCCATGAATGCTCCGACATAAAAGTAGTCCCTTTCCCGCGGCTGAGGCTCCTGCTGATTCTGATAAAGTGCCGTTATTACGCCCATCATCAAAAACATAAACAGGAATATGAGCGCAAGCTTCCAGTCCTTCCGGAAATGATAGAACAATCCGAACATACCTATGAGGAACGGTATTGCCCACAATTTCTTGAAATCAACACCATCATTTTGATTGTGACCTTCCCTGCCGATGTAGTTCCAGAACCAATACCTGTTGAACATGTGATTGATCTGATACTTCCACATGAACTCCATATCAGAGGAGTAATTCTGATAAATTGCCTGATGCTGCGGCTCCTGTGAATATCTTCTCGGAAGAATTAGCGGCTGTTGTCCGTATTGCTCTCTGTTAAGATATGAAAGCAGAGTTTCTATATTGTTGGGAGTGTTTTCATTGATGGGAAGATCCTTCACATCAGCTCTTAATAAGATCGAAACGTAAGTTGAGTAGCCCAAAATTATGAGGAAGAGTGACAAGGTCAATAGACTAAGAACCGGATTCTTATTGACTCTTGCATAATAAATTCCAAACACGATCAAAGCAACTGCAAGAACTCCTATCATCACACTACCTGACATGAGAGACGGAAACTTCTTCACAATTCCCGGATATACAATAAAAAATGCAATTGATGAAAGTACGACAGCAATGATGAATGTTTTCGGATCATAGTCATATCTTCTGAAATAGAAAAATAATCCTGCAAGAAATATGCATTGTGCAACAAGCAAATGAATTCCGATTGACAATCCTACTACATAAGCAACGAGCAACAAATATTTATCGCTTCCAGGTTCGTCGGCTTTTTCCCACCAAAGCATCAGGAGATACATACACAATCCGATCAGAAACGTACCCATGGCATAAACTTCCGTCTCAAGTGCATTGAACCAGAACGACTCGCTGAATGCATATGACAGAGCGCCAACTGCTGCGGCTCCGCAGATAAGTAACGCTTCACCGGTTGAGGAAGGCATTCCTTTCCAGTTCTTAATTACCTTTACTGTGATAAGATAAAGGAACAATACGCACAACGAACTTGAAATCACAGAAAGATAATTTACTCTTAAGCCGATATCCTCCGCTGTTGGAATCATGGAGAATACTTTGCCAACAAGAGTAAAGAACGGTGCACCCGGAGGATGAGGAACCGAAAGTGTATAGGCACATGCAATAAACTCACCGCAATCCCAGAATGAAAATGTTGACTGTACTGTTAGAACATACACGATCGTTGCAAACAGGAATACGAATGCTGCAGTAACCCTGTTCATTAGTTTGAAATCCATTTATGCTTGAATAGTTTTAATAATCCTTTTTACTCAGATGATTACTTCTTTTCTTTCTTTTCCCTTTGCATAAGAATATCATCAATGAGTCCGTATGCTTTAGCTTCTTCAGGATTCATGATGTTATCTCTTTCAGCATCAGCAGCAACTTTTTCCAGTGTCTGTCCGGAGTGCTGTGCAATGATCCTGAAGAGAGTCTCTCTTGTCTTCTCCATATCTCTTGCATGAATCAGAATATCTGTAGTCTGTCCCTGAAGACCTCCCGCCCATGGCTGATGCATTAGTATCTTTGAATTCGGAAGTGCAATTCTTTTTCCGGGTGTACCGCCGGTAAGAAGAAACTGTCCCATTGATGCAGCCATGCCAACGCAAATAGTTGATACATCCGGCCTGATGTACTGGATCGTATCGTAAATGCCCAACCCTGCTGTTACACTGCCGCCGGGTGAATTTATATATATCATTATGTCCTTATCCGGATCTTCTGACTCAAGAAACAAAAGCTGCGCAATAATAAGTGATGCAATTTCATCATATATCGGCGAACCGAGAAAAATTATTCTTTCCTTCAGAAGGCGGGAATATATGTCATAAGCTCTTTCTCCTCTGGAGGTTTGCTCTACAACTATCGGTACAAGCTGATTGTTAACCTGATTAAGTCCGTTGTGAATGTAATCCTGATTCTTCCTGATAATATCTGTGTAGTTCATTTATGTTTGATTGGGTTTTGTTTATGATTTCTTTTCAGAATCATCATTAGATTCTTTTGAAGTGATTTTTTCAATCTTCTCTTTGATCTCTGAATTTTTCTCAACGAAGTCGATCACTTTGTCAGCAATAATTCTAAACTTCACGTTTTCGTCATTCTTAAAAACTGGCATCAGTTTTTCAGCAGGAATACCATATCTTTCACCTTCAGTCTGCGCAATTTTTTCGTAGTCAGAATCTTCCGGCTGCAGATTCTCCAGTTCAGCAATCTTCTCTCTTATGAGATACCATCTCGCAGCTCTTATCGCATCAGGTCTAGATTCTTTTCTGAATGACTCCCGGTCATATCCGGCAGGCAAACTCTTCCCCTGATATTGAGCCTCATAATCCTTCAGCATTGATTCAAGCGTTGACTCGATGAATACATCCGGTGCTTCCACATCGTTTGCCTTCAAAACTTCTGAAATCACATTATTGCTGATTCTCCTGTTTCCAATGTCATCGTAAATCTTCTGAAGAGCATTCCTTACTTCTTTTCTGAATTCCTCTTCATTTGTTATTCCTTCTTTTCTTGTTACTGATTTGAAAAACTCTTCATTCATTTCGGGAAACACAAGCTTCTCTACTTTTGTACATGTTATCCTAACTTTCTTCGGATTGCCTTCTGCATTTGTAGAATCAATTACTTTTATTTCCCCTTCCCGGATTCCTTTGAATGCTTCTTTGAATTCAGGAAACATTTGTTTATTTCCAAGATAGACGCTTACACCATTTTGTGACTCACCTATAATTACGTTTCCGGCTTCGTCAAGGTTCTGAAGATCTGCTGTTACTACATAATCATCATCCAGTGCCTGACCGTCAATTTCCTGTGTTGCCTTCTGGAGCATGTGATAGCGAATTTCTTCATCAACCATTGACTCGTCAATATCATACACGATCTTCTCGATCTCGAAGCCTTTGTATTTCAGATCCTTAATTTCCGGCATAACTTCAAATTCTATCTTGAAGTTCATCGCTTCTTTCGGCTTATAGTCAATGTCTTTCAAAACAGGCCTACCTATCATGTCTATCTTGTTTTCTGAAATGTAATTCCAGAATACTTCATTTGCGATGTCTTCCAGTGAAGAATATTCTATGCTGTCACCAAATCTTTTCCTAATTACGTCAGCAGGCACTTTGCCTTTTCTAAATCCGGGGATAACCGCCTTTTTCTTGTAATCTAAGATTGCCTTTTCGAAATGCGGTTTTAACTCTTCATAGTTCAATGAAGCTTCCACTTGCTTTTTGGAACCTTCAAGTTCATTCAGCTTTATATCCAAGTCTTTTTCTGAAATTTATTATAAACGTCAAAATTACTTAAATAGCCATGAAGTAACAAGGAATTTAACGCCGCGGAAGGAATCTTCGGCTATAGTTGAGCAAATTAACCGGTTCTGTCATATATACAAAGACCTGACCGCAGGGCTAACAAAGGCGTGAAGTGGCAAAGGGTAAGTTGCGGGACGATTTTGAGTGGCATTTCTCTACTCTTTCTATTTGCTCATAGTGATTCAAGTCTCTATGAACTGGTTAAAAGAATCCGGCTATTTAATTCTAAGTGGCTCAAATTGTGATTGTAATACTATGCACTATTAATTAAGTTTTCCACTGAAATGACACAAACTCTCAAAGGTGAAATTCCTGCAGTTAATAAGAATTACACATCTGGTCAAGGAAATGCATTATTCCTTGTTCTTCCGGCAATTCTTCTCATAATGCTGATTGTATATTCCTTTAAGGAATCATCTTCTATAAAAGCATTCAGTAAAAGCATTAGCTCCAGCGGAATAGAGAATAATACCGTTATTTCACCATCTGCCAATCAATCCGTAAGGAATGATCCGATTGACAAAATTCTCAACGAGAAGTCTTTCAGAAACAATGAATACGTTGAGAATCTGTTCAGAGATTGGAATTCGCTGTTCGACCTGTTCGCTTCAAACTCTAACTTCAGACAAAATGCAAAGAACATTAATATAAAAGATCTGGAGAGAATCGCTGAGAAGGTCAACAATGTCAGCAAGGAATTCAAGCTTGGTAATGTGGACAATCTGGTTAAGGAACTTGGTGATGTGATCAAGAAAGAGTGTGATCTTTACAACATTGACTGGCGGCTGATACTTGCTATCATAAGGCAGGAATCGTATTTCAATGCGAATGCAAGATCACATGCCGGTGCGTTTGGATTGATGCAGCTGATGCCGAGAACCGGTGAGAGTCTGCAAAACACTTTGGAACTTGAAAATACAAAGGACCCGAGGAATAATCTTATTGCAGGCATTTACTATTACGCTGCCTTAACTTCACAGTTCAGGGAATTCGGTGATGAGAAGTATAAGTTTGCGCTTGCCGCTTACAATGCCGGCATCGGAAGAGTGATCGATGCAATGACAATTACCGCTTACTTCGGGAAGGATTATAAGCAGTGGGATAATGTGAAAGAAGCTTACCCGTTCCTTTCATCAAAAGAAGACTCCATACATGCACTTGTCTGGCCGGAATCACAGCGGCCGCCTTACGGAAGTCTTGACAACTGGAAAGAGCCTTACAATTACGTTAACAGCATCATGTTTTATTATGATGCTTACAAGAACATGTTTGAAAGCAATCTGAAAGAACCGGAACAGCCGCCTGCTAAAAAGAAAAAATCTAAAAAAAGTAAATAAGAAAAAATGCTTACCGATTTGGCTCACTCAAAGGAAGAATCGCTTTTGGAATCAGTAAACAGTTTCGAAGATGCAAGAAGTCTGTTCCCTGTTACTTCATCCTGTGTTTATCTTGACTCTGCTCATTACTCTCAATATTCACTTGAGACAAGAAGGCGTCTTATAAATTTCATAGACGAGTTCACATTTACTAATAAGAACTTGAGTTTGTTCAATTACCGGATATCAGAAACTGTGAAGGTAAAGTGTGCTGAACTGATTGGAGCTGAAGCTCAGGACATCATAATTACAGGCAGCACAACACACGGCTTGAACATTTTTGCAAACGGCGTGAAGCTCAAAGCCGGCGACTGTGTTGTATATGCGGATTCAGAATTCCCTTCCGTTGTTTATGCATGGATGAATCAGGAGAAGTTAAGAGGGATCAAGACAGTAATGATACCTTCCGTCAACGGGCAGATCAAGGAAAGTGATATTGAAAGATCGATCAGAGAAAACAATGCGAAAGTTCTGGCGATCAGTTCAGTAGAGTTTCTCGGATTCAGAAATGACCTTGATTCTATAAGCAAAATCTGTAAAGAAAACAATTGCCTATTTGTTGTTGATGCAATTCAGTCAACCGGCGCATGCCCTGTGAATGTGAAGAAAAGCAGTATTGATTTCTTTGCAACCGGCGGTCAGAAATGGATGATGTCCCCTTCCGGGATTGGCTTTGCCTATATTTCTCCGGAGATTAAACACCTGGTAGATCCGACTTACGTAGCCACTTCATGCATTGAGTATGACTTCAAAAATTTCCTGAACTACAAACTCAACTTCAGAAAAGACGGCGCTGCGTATGAGAATTCAACGCTAAATACTCTCGGAATGATTGGCATGGAATCTTCAATAGAACTGTTCCTGAAACTCGGAGTTAAAAATATTTTCAATCACATTCTCAGATTGCAGGATTTGTTCATGAGTGAAATGCAGGGCAGTGATTTTTTAATAAATTCAGATATTTCTCCCGAACACAGATCTAACATTTTGATATTCTCATACAAAGACAGAACTCAGAACGAAGCTGTACAGAAATATCTGGAGAATCAAAACATCTTCATAGCATTGAGAGAGGGATTTCTAAGACTTGCCGCACACTTGTTCAATAATGAAGATGATATTCTGAAGCTTTGCAATGCGCTGAAGAAGTATTGAATTCGGAGAAGTTAATTTTACAAAAGTGCACAAGTAGATTGAAACCAACTACAGTTCAATTCTCACTTCTTTTGAATCTGAATCGATTTAAGTGTTATTGAATCTGTATCTCATCTAAGGACCCCCTCTATTACTTACGCTCCAGGTCTCTCTATATCAATGCCTCCTGAATTTGTACACAAATGGATTTCCGCTGATGTAGAACATTGTAATGTCATTGACATATAACCAGTCCTGAACATCAACATGTTTATCCAGATTTAGGTCGTATGGAGAAAATCCCCCTTTAACTCCGAAGTTTAGTTCAATAGACCTGAGGTCGGAAAAATCAACGAAGTTGTCCCATGAAGAAATTCTGTCTCCGCTGGCAATCGCAGGTTCCGGCACATCCCCGCTGGGTATTGCCCATACAGTTGTACCGTTCAATGCCGGCAATTCGATCATTGGATAAGAAGTCTGCGTGTTATTTATCAGGGCCTTTCGCCAGCCATCAGTAAAATTCCAATTAATGGTATTAGCCGTTGTTACGCTGAATGATTTCAACGATGTTCCATTGTTGGCCGCTACAACGGAGTTGCCGTTGAATGCATGAACAATGAGGAAATAGTCTCTGTGTGGCGCAACGGTTATGCTGAACATGTTTCCATTGATATCTTTAATGTTACCGTCTCTATCCAGATAGCCCGGAAGACTGTAAGAAATATTGTAATCGGATGTTCTCATTTCAACATACACCCAGCTAATGAAGTCGCCGGGGATACTGTTGAGCTCATAGTCTGACATCATCGGCCACCACTTTGTCTGAATCAGGTTCGAAAATCCGAATAGATCTTTTGGCTTCTTTGGTGTGTACTGAACAAGTTCATTCTTCATGAATCCGTCTCTTGCTGACCAGAATATGTCAACATAAACTTTCACATCAAGATTAATTGTTGTACCCGGTGCGGCCTGAGGCAGGTTATTTCCTAATGAATCACAAACCATGACATCTATTTGAGCCATAGTTGATCTCGATAAAAGCAGAACAAAAAGTAAAATGATTTTAAGCATAATTGTTCTTCCTTGGGGATTTAAATTTTTCGAAATATCATTAAGGTGATTTTTCAAAACACAAAGACTTCAGACCTCACTTTATCAGTGCGGCTGAACGCGTGAGAAAATTTCCATTGGCATTCAATCTGTAAAGATATGTTCCGCTTGGCAATCCTGATGCATTCCAGTCTAATGTATGAACTCCGGCCTCAAAAACATTTCCTGAAATCTGCTGAACAAGTCTTCCGCTGACATCAAATACGCTGACATCAACTTCGGATCTCTCTGGGAGAGTGAAAGTTATTTTTGTGTTTGGATTAAATGGATTGGGATAATTCTGTAACAACGTAAAACCCTCCGGAGCGGAATTCGAATAATTCATTACTCCCGTCAAGTCTCCTACAAGCAATTCTACCTGTGTTGAAACATTAATGATGTTTCCGCCTTCCTTAATATACATCAGAATTCTTTCAGGGATTGTTTTTCTCGGATCGAAAACGCTTGTATTGAACTGCATCGTTACAAACAATTTCTCTTCATATGGCTGAAGGAAAAGGCTGTCGAACGGATAAACCGAAGCTACAATCCTTACCTGATCTGTAAGCCAGAGTGCCACCATTTGTCCGGAAGTTGTAAGACCACCGGCTCTGTAAGTAGTCCAAACAGAATCGTCAAAATGGTTCCAGGTATTGCTGGTTAGAAAATTTGTTTCGACTCCGGAGACACGAACTGCTTGTGAAGTCAGGTTGGATACATACATCGAACAGAAGTAGCCATCTCCTGTTGCAGAAGGTTGGAAATCCTTTACGTGTACTCTGTATCTGTACTCTGCCGTGGATATGGCAGGAAGGATAAGAAAGAATGTTAAGAAGAGTATGATTGATTTCATTTCTCTTGTTCTATATTTGTTCTTAACAAACCTAAAGGAAAATTATCAGAAAGTAAAAGGCAAAAAACGGGTACTCAAGCAATCGCATTGCATTGCTGTCCAAAACGTATTTGATTTCGAAAATTTCTTCAACGTCCCCGCTGAGACTCAGCGGGGACGAGAGTATCCACTTCATAGTGTCTTTTCTTGACTGACATAGGGCGGTCGGATGATAGTTAGTGTTGTCTCTTTCTGAGTTCGGACTCTGGATGGCTTATCCCGCTGAGTCCCCTCTGCAAAAATACGAACATTAAAAGCTTGCTTCATGCGGGAGACTCAGCGGGGACGAGAGATTGGTCCTGAATAGGGGGTGCAGCGCATAACACCTCTTTTCAATCTTTTCACTTTTCCTGCCGTGTTGGTGTTCCAAAAAGTTTGCTTGAAGAAGTTTGGAGTAAGAACAAAGAGAATACAAACTTATTGGTCACCAACAACAAAAAACTGCACTACCCGCAGCGTCACCGGAAAATCATCAGGAGACACTGCGGAGACAAGTGTGAAATTTCCGCCCCTGTTGGTGTTCTCCGAGTGAAACGAGGAGTCACCAACAGGCATAA